>JAOPUS010000146.1 GCA_025963345.1 Blastococcus sp.
TGCGGGCGGCGAGCAGCGGGGGCAGCGCGAGCTCGGTCAGCTAGGCCGACACGGCCGCGGGCACCGTCTTGGACAGCGTGGCCACGCGCGCGAACGCCGGCCGCCCGGCCTGGAACATGGCCTCGCCGATCTGCGCCCACAGCGTCCGCAGGTCCTCGACCGGCACGCGCTCGAGCATCGTCAGCGCCGTCGGGTCGACGTCGAGGGTGTGGGCGAGCCTGCGCAGCTCGGCCTGGACGTCCAGGGTGCGACTCATCCCATCAGCACCTTCTTGACGATCCCGCGCACCGGGAACGGGACGTGCTTGAGCGTGGCCGCGAACGCCTGCTGCAGGCTCTGGAACTGGCGCCGGTGGGCGTCCTCGAGCAGCTCGGCCAGCTGCGCGCGGGCCTCGACGGGCAGCGCCAGCACGGTGGCCGGCGGGTCGGCGTGCAGCACCGAGCGCAGTCGCTCGGTCGGATCGGGGGCCGGCGCGTCAGGCATGCGGCGACCCTATCCGGACCCCGGCACACAGGCCGCTCATGGCCGACTTCTGGGTATCGCCGGGCCGCCCCGCAGGCGCTGAGAGCGCCCTCAACCAGGGCCGTCAGCTCCCCGCGCGTTCCGGGAACAAATATGCGAAGCTAGGCCGCCGTCGCTGTTACCAATGAGTAGCCTGCCGGTTACATTGGTATCCGTCACACTGTGTGCCAGGTCGCAGTGCGCGTGTCGCGCGATGCGGTCCGGACGAAAGGGGCTTCCGACGTGGGTGTCGAAGTAGCAGTCCACGAGCTGACGAAGTCCTTCGGCCGGCAGACCATCTGGGGCGACGTCACGCTCACCCTGCCGCCCGGCGAGGTGTCGGTACTGCTCGGACCGTCGGGTACCGGCAAGTCGGTGTTCCTCAAGTCCCTCATCGGCCTGTTGAAGCCCGACAAGGGCTCGATCATCATCCGCGACGTCGACATCGCCCGGTGCAGCGAGTCCAAGCTCTACGAGACCCGCAAGCTGTTCGGCGTGCTGTTCCAGGACGGCGCGCTCTTCGGCTCCATGAACCTCTTCGACAACATCGCCTTTCCGCTGCGTGAGCACACCAAGAAGAGCGAGTCCGAGGTCAAGAAGATCGTCCTGGACAAGATGGAGATGGTGGGTCTCCAGGGCGCGGAGGGGAAGCTCCCCGGCGAGATCTCCGGCGGTATGCGCAAGCGCGCCGGCCTCGCCCGGGCCCTGGTGCTCGACCCGGAGGTCATCCTCTTCGACGAGCCCGATTCCGGCCTCGACCCGGTGCGCGTGGCCTACCTCAACCAGCTGATCGTCGACCTGAACGCCCAGATCGACGCCACCTTCCTCATCGTCACGCACGACATCGGAACGGCCCGGACGGTGCCGGACAACCTCGGCCTGCTGTTCCGCCGGCAGTTGGCGATGTTCGGCCCGCGGGAGCAGCTGCTGCCCAGCCAGGAGTCGGTCGTCCGCCAGTTCCTCAACGGCCGGCGCGAGGGGCCGATCGGGATGAGCGAGGAGAAGGACGTCGCCCAGGTGGAGGCCGAGATGGCCGCCCTGGAGGCCCGTGGTGGCGACTCGCACAACGGGGTCGGCCCCAAGGGCGCCAGCGGTGGGGACGCCGTCCCGCCCCAGCTGGAGCCGACGGAGGGACTGCCCGAGCGCCAGGGCGCCCGCCGCCGGCAGGAGCGGGTGGCCCGCATGCTGCACGAGTTCGACCCGGACACCGCCGAGGCGATCCGCGCCTCCCTCCCCGATGACCTGCTGGCCCAGGCCGACTCCGGCGCCTTCGAGCCCACCCAGGGCGCGGGCGGCCGGCACTGGGCGCCCGAGCCCGACGCAGTGGGGTCCACCGGCCGGGGTTCCACCGCGACGTTGCCCCGTCAGGGGGGTGAGGCGTGACGGCGACCGACAAGCCGAAGGCCCCGGGCCTGCTCGACGGCAAGTTCTCGCCGACCCGTCCGCTGCGGGCGAGCGGCAACCTCTTCGCGTTCTCCCTCGACGTGGTGCGGTCGCTGCCCAAGCGCCCGTTCCAGATCCGCGAGTTCATCCAGCAGACCTGGTTCATCGCCAGCGTCACGATCCTGCCGACGGCGCTGGTCGCGATCCCCTTCGGCGCGGTCATCGCCCTGCAGTTGGGCTCCCTGACCCGTCAGCTGGGCGCGCAGTCGTTCACCGGGTCCGCGTCCGTCCTGGCCGTGCTCCGTGAGGCCAGCCCGATCGTCACCGCGCTGCTCATCGCCGGGGCGGGCGGCTCGGCGATCTGTGCCGACCTGGGTGCCCGGAAGATCCGCGACGAGATCGACGCGATGGAGGTGCTGGGCATCGACCCCATCCAGCGTCTGGTCGTGCCGCGTGTGCTGGCCTCGATGCTGGTCGCCGTCCTGCTCAACGGGTTGGTCAGCGTGGTCGGCGTCGCGGGTGGCTACTTCTTCAACGTCATCCTCCAAGGCGGGACGCCGGGCGCCTATCTCGCGTCGTTCAGCGCCCTCGCCCAGGTGGAGGACTTCTGGTCCGGGGAGATCAAGGCGCTGATCTTCGGCCTGATCGCGGCCATCGTCGCCTCCTACAAGGGCCTGCGGGCCGGCGGCGGACCGAAGGGTGTCGGGGATGCGGTCAACCAGTCCGTCGTCATCACGTTCCTGCTGCTGTTCGCGGTGAACTTCGTGATCACGGCGATCTACTTCCAGCTCGTTCCGCCGAAGGGGCAGTGATGGCGCTGCTCTCTCCGGCCGACAAGATCAAGGTCGGCACCCGCCGGGTGGTCCGGCGGGTCTATCGCCGTCCGCTGGACACCCTCGACGACCTCGGCGACCAGCTCAGCTTCTACGGCCGGGCGCTCGCGTGGACCCCGCGCACCCTCCGCCGCTACAAGCGGGAGACGTTCCGGCTGCTGGCCGAGGTGACGTTCGGGACCGGGGCATTGGCGGTCATCGGCGGCACCGTCGGCGTCATCGCGTTCCTGTCGTTCTTCACCGGCACCGAGGTCGGCCTGCAGGGCTACGCGGCGCTGGACCAGCTCGGCACGTCGGCGTTCACCGGGTTCCTCTCGGCGTACTTCAACACCCGGGAGATCGCGCCGCTGGTCGCCGGCCTGGCGCTGTCTGCCACCGTCGGCTGCGGCTTCACCGCGCAGATCGGCGCGATGCGGATCAACGAGGAGATCGACGCCCTCGAGGTCATGGGCGTGCCGTCGCTGCCGTTCCTCGTGACCACCCGGATCGTCGCCGGCTTCATCGCCGTGATCCCGCTCTACGTGCTGGGGCTGCTGACCAGCTACTTCGCGACCCGGACCATCGCCACCCAGGCCTACGGGCAGTCCACAGGCACCTACGACCACTACTTCAACCTGTTCCTGCCACCGCAGGACGTCCTGTGGTCGTTCCTCAAGGTGCTCGTCTTCGCGGTCGTGATCATCCTGACCCACTGCTACTACGGCTACCGCGCGAGCGGCGGCCCGGCGGGCGTCGGCCTGGCCGTGGGCCGGGCGGTCCGGTTCTCGATCGTCGCGATCAACATCATCGACCTGTTCCTGTCGTTGGCCATCTGGGGCTCGACGACGACCGTCCGGATCGCGGGGTGACGGCGGAATGAGTTCCACGAAGGGGGCGGTCATCCGCCGTCGGGTCCAGGGTCTGGCGTTCCTCGTCGTCCTGGCCCTGCTGCTCGGGCTGGCGGTGGCGACCTATCAGAAGGCGTTCACCAAGGTCGCCCGCGTGACACTGGAGACCGACACCGCCGGCAACCAGCTGCAGGAGGCCTCCGACGTCAAGGTGCGCGGCGTCATCGTCGGCGATGTGCGCGCGGTGAACGCCAGCGCCGACGGCGCCACGATCGAGCTGGCCATCAATCCCGACTACCTCGACCAGATCCCTGCGGACGTGAGTGTCCGGCTGCTGCCCAAGACCCTGTTCGGCGAGCGCTTCGTCTCCCTGGAGCTGCCCGACAACCCCAGTGACGAGCCGCTGGCCGACGGCGACGTGATCGGTCAGGACCGCAGCGAGAACGCCATCGAGCTGCAGAAGGTCATCGACGACACGCTCCCGCTGCTGCAGGCGGTCCAGCCGCAGGACCTCAGCTACACCCTCGGCGCCATCGCCGATGCACTGCGCGGCCGCGGCAACTCGCTGGGACAGAACCTCGCCGCGACCGGCGAGTACTTCGGTGAGGTGAACACGGTGCTCCCGCAGCTGCAGGCGGACATCTCCAAGCTGGCCGACTTCGCCGACACGTACAACGCGGCCGCGGACGACCTGCTCGCCGTCCTCGACAACCTGTCGATCACCAACACGACGCTGGTGGACCAGTCCGATCAGCTGCGTCGCACGTTCACCGTCGTGGACGCCTCGTCGAACGTGACGGCGGGCTTCCTGGAGACCAACGAGCAGAACCTGATCTCGCTCGCCCAGACCTCGCGGCCGGTGCTGGGCGTGTTCGCCAAGTACTCGCCCGAGTACCCGTGCCTGCTCAACGGCCTGACCCGGTTCAACCCGATGATCAGCGAGGCCTTCGGCGGCGACGGCGACCCCGCGCTGAACCTGAACATCACGGTCAGCCTGCCGCCGCGCAACCCCTACGTCCCCGGTGACCAGCCCGAGTACCTCGACAAGAGCGGTCCCGACTGCCGGGGGCTCACCGACATCGACGCGATGATCGCCGCCGCGGCCAACAACGAGTACTACTGCCCGACGCCCCCGGCCGATGGCGTGGACTCCGTGGACAACCCGTCGACCGGCAACCCCAGCTGCCTGGGTGGGCGCGGCCCGAACGACATCCCACCGGGTGCGGGCAACCCGAGCGCCGGGCAGTCCCTGCCGTACCACCTGGCCGGCTCGACAGCAGAACTGGATTTCGTGCGCAGCATCCTCGCGTATCAGACCGGCGTGGAGCCGGGACAGATCTCTGACCTGGCCGCCGCCACGATGGCGCCTCTTCTGCGGGGGACGCAGGTGATGCTCCGATGAAGGGCCAGTTCCGCGGGCTCGCGGCGCCCATGGTCAAGCTCGTCGTCTTCGGGCTGGTCACGGTGCTCGCCAGTTACGTGCTCATCAGCACGATCACGAACGCCGGGTACGGCGACCAGATCGCCTACCGCGCCCAGTTCACCGACGTCGCCGGCCTCGTGGAGGGCGACGAGGTGCGCATCGCCGGTGTCCGCGTCGGGCAGGTCACCGCCATCGGGCTGGCCGACAAGCAGGACCGGCCGACCGCCGAGGTCGAGCTCGAGGTCAGCGCCGACGTCCCGGTCCCTGCGGCCGTCCAGGCAACCATCAAGTACCGCAACCTCGTGGGCCAGCGGTACATCTCGCTGACCGAGGGTGAGGGCTCGGGTGGCCGGACCCTCGACAAGGGCGCTGTCATCCCGCTGGCGCAGACCAAGCCCGCGCTCGACCTGACGACGCTGTTCGGCGGCTTCCGGCCGCTGCTGCAGGCGCTGTCGCCGGCCGACATGAACCGGGTCTCCTTCGAGATCATCCAGGTCTTCCAGGGCGAGGGCGGCACGGTGGAGAGCCTGCTGAGCCACGTCGCCTCGCTGACCAGCTCGCTCGCGGACAAGGACGCCGTCATCGGCAGTGTGATCGACAACCTGACCACGGTGATGGGCAGCGTCGCCGCCCGCGACGACCAGCTCTCCGGCCTGATCGTGAGCCTGCAGCAGTTCGTCACCGGCTTGGCCGGAGACCGCGACGCGATCTTCGACTCGCTCCAGACGATCGACACCCTGGCGACGACGACGAGCGGCTTCCTCGAGAGCGCCCGGCCGCCGCTCGCCGCCGACATCCAGGCGCTCGGCGACCTCTCGACCAACCTCGCCGACACCGGCGACGTGCTCGAGGGCTTCCTCCAGCTCGCCCCGATGAAGATCGACCTGATCACCCGCACCGCCATCAACGGCAGCTGGTTCAACTTCTTCATGTGCTCGTCGTCGGGGTACGTCGTCCTCCCGGTGACCGGCGCCGACGGCAAGGAGACCGGTGTGACCCAGCCGGCCGGAAGCGGCCTGGCCACCGGCGAGCGGGGGTGTCAGTGATGGCCCGCGAGTCCAAGCCGTTCCGTGACCGCAACCCGGTGACCATCGGCGCGATCAGCCTCGCCGTGATCGCGACGCTGGTGTACCTGGCGTTCAACGCGCAGTCGCTGCCCCTGATCGGTGGCGGCACGGTCTACCGCGCGCAGTTCTCCGAGGCGGCCGGCCTGCAGCCCGACGACCCGGTCCGCGTGGCCGGCGTGAAGGTCGGCAAGGTCGAGAGCCTGGCACTGGAGCGGGGCGCGGTGACCGTCGAGTTCCGCGTGTCCGACGCCTTCGTCGGCGACCGCTCCGAGGCGGCCATCAAGATCGAGACCGTGCTGGGCGCCAAGTACCTCGCTCTCGTGCCCCGCGGCAGCTCCGAACTGGACCCGGACAAGCCGATCCCGCTCGACCGGACGGCCTCGCCCTACGACGTCGTTGAGGCCTTCGCCGACCTGTCGACGACGGTCGAACAGATCGACACCTCGCAGCTGGCCAGTTCCTTCGAGGTCCTGTCGCAGACCTTCGCGGACACCCCGGAGGAGGTGCGCACGTCCCTGGAGGGCCTGGCCCGGCTGTCGGACACCATCTCCTCCCGCGACGCCCAGCTCGGGCAGCTCCTGACGGCGACCCGCCAGGTCAGCCAGGTGCTCGCCGACCGCAACGGGGAGTTCACCCAGTTGATCCTCGACTCCAACACCCTGCTCACCGAGGTGCAGCAGCGGCGAGAACTGATCGACTCGATCCTCACCAGCACCCAGCAGCTCTCGCAGCAGCTGTCCGGCCTGGTCACCGACAACCGCGAGGCCCTGACCCCGGCGTTGCAGCAGCTGTCCACGGTGACCGACATCCTGTCCCGCAACCGCGCGGCGCTGGCGCAGACGATCAACAACCTGGCGCCGTTCGTCCGGGTGTTCACCAACACCCTCGGCAACGGCCGCTGGTTCGACAGCTTCGTCGACAACCTCCTGCCGGCCGTCGTCGGCGGGGTCATCTGCGGCGGTGCCGCGCAGACGCCGCTGCCCGTGGGCTGTTCGGGGGGGAACTGATGAGCGGCTCCCTGCAGCGCGGCGTCGCCCTGGCGGCCACCGTCGTCCTGCTGGCGGCGCTGGGCTGGACGATCCTGCGCCCGGCCGGCCAGTACCGGGTGACGGCGTGGTTCACCCAGACCGTCGGCCTCTATCCCGGCTCCGACGTCCGCATCCTCGGCATCGACGTCGGTGAGATCACCGACGTCGTCCCCGAGGGCGACCGCGTCCGCGTCCAGATGCTGATCGATGACGCATACGACATCCCGGCCGACGCCGACGCCATCGTCCTGGCGCCGTCGCTGGTGTCCGACCGGTACGTCCAGTTCTCGCCGGTCTACGACGGCGGGGCGACGATGGAGGACGGCGCCAGGGTGCCGCTGGAGCGGACCGCCACCCCGGTCGAGCTGGACCAGGTCTACGGCGCCCTCGACGAGCTCTCCGCCGCGCTCGGCCCCACCGGGGCGAACAAGGACGGCGCGCTGTCGGACCTCATCGACACCGGTGCGGCCAACCTCGACGGCAACGGCGCGGCGCTCAACCGCACGCTGACCGGCTTCTCGCAGGCGGTGGAGACCCTCGCCGACCATCGCGACGACCTCTTCGCCTCGCTGGACAACCTGCAGGCGTTCACCACCGCGCTGGCCGCCATCGACGCGCAGGTGGGCGAGTTCAACACCAACATGGCCGCGGTGGCCGACCTGCTCGCCCAGGAGCGGCAGGACCTCGCCTCGGCGATCTCCCTGCTCAACCAGGCGCTGTCCGACGTCGCCGGGTTCGTCCAGGACAACACCACGCTCCTGACCACCAACGTCAACCGCCTCGCCGACGTGACCCTCGCGCTGGTGCAGCAGCGGGAGGCCCTGGCCGAGGTCCTCGACGTCGCCCCGGCGGCCCTGGGCAACCTGGCGCACGCCTACAACCCCGACTACGGGACGCTGGACACCCGGGACAACTCCGTGGGCTCCACGGCGCCCGAGGTCATCGTCTGCCAGATCCTGGCCGCCACCGGCCGGGTCACGATCGCCGACCTCCCGGTGCCGGACCTCACGCTGCCCGTCCCGCTGCCGACGACGCCGGAGGGCATCTGCGCCCGGCTGCTGTCCGGCGACGCCGACGCCATCAACGGGCCGGACGACGCCAACGGCAACGGGGTGCCCGACCTGCAGGAGCTCCTGACCCTGCTCGGCGGCGGTGGCGCGAGCAGCGGCACCGGTGGCCGGTCGGTCGCCGGACTGCCTTCGATCCCGGGGAGCCAGGGATGAGCCGGACACCGATGAGGCGGCGCCTGCGGCGACTGGCCGCGCTCGGCACGGGCGTGCTGCTGCTCGCCGGCTGCGGGTTCCGCGGCGCCTACTCGTTCAGCCTGCCCGGCGGGGCCGACCTCGGCGACGACCCGTACACCGTCCAGGTGGAGTTCCTCGACGTCCTCGACCTGGTGCAGCAGTCCGGCGTCCGGGTCGCCGACGTCCCCGTGGGCAGGGTCGACGAGATCGAGCTCGCCGACGACTGGACGGCGCTCGTGACGCTCACCGTCGACGGCAGCGTGGACCTCCCGGCGAACGCCGTCGCGAAGATCCAGCAGTCCTCCCTGCTGGGGGAGAAGTTCGTGGAGCTCGCCGCGCCGGGCAACGAGAAGGGGGAGGGGCGGCTCGAGGATGGCGCCCTCATCCCGCTCGAGCGGACCAACCGCAACGTCGAGGTGGAGGAGCTCCTCGGCGCGCTCTCGCTGGTGCTCAACGGCGGCGGCCTGGCCCAGCTGCAGACCATCAACCGGGAGCTCGGCGAGGCCCTGCAGGGCCGCGAGTCCGCCATCCGCAGCACGCTCACGGAGCTCGACACGTTCATCGGCGGTCTCGACGACCAGAAGTCGGAGATCAACCGTGCGCTGGACAGTGCGAACGCCCTCGCCGGCACTCTGGCCGCCCGCACCGGCACCATCGAGACCGCACTGGACACGATCGGCCCGGGCCTGGACGTCATCAACCAGCAGCGCGATCTGCTCGTCTCGATGCTGGAGAGCCTGGCCCGCCTCGGCGACGTCGGCACCCGGATCATCAACCAGTCCGCCGCCGACACCGTGGCCGACCTGGAGCTGCTCCGGCCGATCCTGACGCAGCTGGCCGCGGCGGGTCCCGACCTCGCCGGATCGCTGGACCTGATGCTGACGTATCCGTTCCCGGCGAGCGCGGTCATCGGAGCCGGCGACGGCGGGGCCACGCCGCTGAACTACCGGCAGGACCAGCGCACCGGCGGGTACGCCTTGTTCACCAACATGACCGCGACGGTCGAACTCGACCTGACCCAGACCCTCTGCCGCTACGTCATCGACCCGGCGACCGGTGCCCTGGAGCAGAAGCCGCAGGTCCCCGGCGACACGTGCGGCCAGGCCGGCACGCCGCCGGCCAACCAGGGGGGCGCCTCCGGTGGCTCCGCGGCGGGCGGGTCGATCCTGAGCCTGCCCGGGTTGCCCGGTGACGTCGTCAGCCGGATCCCGGGCGCGAACACCCAGACCGGGCTGCCAGGCCTGCCCCAGCTCCCGGGAGCCCCGCAGTGATCACCCGACAGACCAAACTCCAGCTGCTCGCCTTCGCCGTCGTCGCGGTGCTCGGCATGTCCTACCTCGGCTTCAAGTACGTGGGGCTGGACCGGCTCGTCCTCGGCAGCGGCTATGACGTCGCGGCGGACTTCACCGACTCGGGCGGCATCTTCGTCAACGCCGAGGTCACCTACCGCGGCGTCGCGGTGGGCCGGGTGACGGACATGAAGCTGGTCGACGACGGCGTGCGGGTCGTGCTGACCATCGACCCGGGGGCCGGCGACATCCCGGCCGACACCAAGGCCGTCGTGGCCACCCGGAGCGCGGTGGGCGAGCAGTACGTGCTCCTGCAGCCCGACGACGCCAAGGGGCCCTTCCTGAAGGACGGCTCGGTCATCCCCAAGGACCGGACCTCGATCCCGGTCCCCGTCGAGCAGTTGCTGCTCAACATGGACCAGCTCGTGGGCTCGCTGGACCAGGAGAACCTGCGGATCGTCGTCGACGAGCTCGGGCAGGCATTCGCCGGCGCGGGCGACGACCTGGGCCGGCTGATCGACAACGGCAACCTGCTGCTGGCCCGCGCCGAGCAGTCCCTGCCGCAGACCCTCCAGCTGATCACCGACGGGCAGACGGTCCTCGACACCCAGGTGGAGAGCCGGTCGGCGATCCAGCAATGGGCGTCGGACCTGCGGCTGGTCACCGACACGCTGGTCGACATCGATCCCGACCTGCGCTCGCTCGTGGTCAACGCCCCCGACGCCGGAGCAGCGCTCCAGCAGCTCGTGGACGACGCCGGGCCGGGGCTGGGCTCGCTGGTCCGCAACCTGGACATCCTCAACAAGGTGACGATCCCTCGGCTGGACGGCGTCGAGCAGATGCTGGTCACCTACCCGGACGTCGTCTCCGGCGGCTTCACCGTGGTCCGCAACGACAGCGGCACCATGCGGGCCCACTTCGGGTTCGTGCTCAACGCGGCCGACCCGCACGCCTGCATCACCGGCTACACGTCGACGGGGCAGACCGGCAGCCCGGGGGCCGTCGCGAACGCCGATACCCGTAGCGTCGCCTGTGACGTCATCAACGGTGCCGACCCGAACCCGGGCGACACCACGAACGAGAGCGGCTCGAACATCCGCGGCGAGCAGAACATCGGCCGGTCCGGGGGAGTGGGCGGCACGGGCCCGCAGAGCGGCGCGGGTGCGGGTGGCCCGCTGGCCGGGGTGCTCGACGAGGTGCTCGGGGGACTGCTGCACGCCAATCCCTTCGCCCGCACCGTGGGCTGACCGCGGCATGCCGCCGGCCCTGAGCACGAGACGACAAGGAGAACTCCGCGGGTGACCAGCGACGCGCGGGCGATCCCGCGGGAGGAGGACGACGCCGTCCCGACGGCGGAGTCCCCCGATGAGACCCAGTCCCTCGATGAAACGGCGTCCCTCGACGAGACGGCGTCCGGTTCCGGGACGACCGGTTCCGACGTCCCCGACCCGGACGCCGCGGAAGAGCCTGCACGCCGGCGGGCACTGCGGGGCGACGACGGTGGTGCCGGGACGCGCACGCGGCCCGCGCTCCCGCTCGTACCGGTGCTCGCCGCGCTGCTGGTCCTGCTGCTCGCCGGCGTGGGCTTCCTCTGGTTCACCCGCTCCGAGGCGTCATCCGTCCGCACCGGCGACTACGTGGACGCCCTCCAGGCGGCCCGTTCCGGCGTCGTGGACATGACGTCGTTCGACTACCTGACCCTCGACGACGACATCCAGCAGATCCGCCGGGTCGCCACCGGTGACCTGCGCCAGGAGGCGGTCGACCAGCTCGACAGCCGCCGCCAGCAGATCGCCGACTCCCAGGCCACGGTGAACACCGAGGTCGTCGGGGCCGGTGTCACGGCGGCGGGCTCCACGGACGCCACTGTCGTGCTGGTCATCCAGTCCACGCAGAAGAGCAGCGCCAGCCCGCAGGCGCAGGTCGTCCGCTACCGGATCCGGGTGGAACTGCAGAAGACCGAGGACCGCTGGCTGCTCTCCGGGATCGCAGGGACGGAGGCGGCAGGCAGATGACCGACAGCCCCGAGGAGCGGACCCCCGACGAGCGGCCCCGGCCGACGCCGCGCCCCCGCCCGGGTGCCATCCCCCGTCCCACGCCGCGCCCCCGCGTCGCCGGCAGCCGGCGCGAGCGGGAGGCCGCCGAGGCCGCCGAGCGCACGGCCCGGCCGACGGCCACCGCCCGTCCGGTCGCGCGCGGTGCGGCGAAGGCGACGAGCACCGGCGGCAGGAGCGCGGCCGTGCCCACCAAGGGTTCGACCGCCCGGTCGAAGAGCGTGTCGACGTCCGGGACGACCCGCCGCCGGGCACCGGCGCTGGTCCTCGTCCTGGCGCTGCTCTGCGTCCTGGCCGCCGCCGGCGGCGGTCTCCTGCTCTGGCAGCGGCTGAACCCGAGCTACGTCGACTCGACGATCTTCTCGGCGGCCCGCAGCGGGGTCCAGGCGCTCTACGCCTACGACTACCGAGACTCCGAGGGCAGCGTGCAGCGCAAGCTGGACGTGCTGACCGGCGACCTGCGCAACCAGTACGAGCAGGACCTCGGTCAGGGCGGGATCATCGACACCTACGAGCAGGTCTCCGCGACCACCAGCTACGAGGTCCTCGACGTGGGGCTCCAGCAGGTGAACGACGCCCAGGACACCGCCACCGTGGTGGTGTTCGGCGAGTACGTCGTGAAGTCGGTGAACACCGGTGACCAGACCGCCCCCGCGGGGTCGGAGTGCACGGTGACCGCTCAGGGTGGGCAGTCGTGCACCCAGACCGTCCAGGTGCGGATCACGAAGGTCGCCGGGGACTGGAAGATCAGCGAACTCACCCTGCTCACCACCAGCTGAAAGAGGACCCCTCCTCCCCACCCCGCGCACGCTCGGGGCGGTACCCGGGAGGAGGCCAGCGGCGTGGCAGTCCCGCGCGGGCCGTGCGCCTGGCATCATGGTCGCGCACGCCCGCCCGTCCCCGGATGTGGCGCCGGTCGCACCGGCGCCCCCGGCGTGGACATCGCGCTCGAGCAGGGGTAGGGTCTCCTGTTGCGCTGCCCTCTGACTGCCTGCCCGCCGAGACGGGTCACCAAGGGTGCCCGGGATCCGTCCCGGTCACCCTGTTGATCGGCCCTCCGGAATGCCGGACAGACCAGATGGACAGCTCCGCCATTACCGACGACGACCCCGCACAGTCCCGCCCGCACGTCGTGAGGTCCTTGGAAGGACGCATCTTGGCAGGCTCTCGCCCCACCAGCACGCCCACCAGCACCACCGAAAAGAACATCCAGACCGG
>JAOPUS010000190.1 GCA_025963345.1 Blastococcus sp.
GCTCATCCATCCCCGGGCGAGCTCCTCGGTGACGAGGGCGAAGCAGGCCGTGGAGACCTGCACCTCACCGTAGGGCGGAGGCACGACCAGGCCGAAGACCCCGAGCTGCTTCATCTGCTCGATGAGCCGTTCGGGATAGGCGTTCGCGTGCTCGAGCTCGCGGACGACCGGCCGGACCTCGTTGTCCACGAAGTCGCGGACCAGCCGGACGATCGCGCGTTCCTCATCGGACAACTGCGACGTGCTCATGGGGCCCCTTCCTCCGGTGCCTCCGGCCGCCCCGGACGGCCCCGGCCGCGTCGTGATCATCATCACCGACCGTTGCTAGGGTTCGCGCGTGCAGCCCCCCTCCGGCCCGTTGACCGGCATCCGCCTCGTCGAGCTGACCGGTCTGGGGCCCGCTCCCTACGCCTGCATGCTGCTCGCCGAACTGGGCGCGGACGTGATCCGGGTCGACCGTCCGGGCAGCGGTGCACGCCTGTTCAGTCCCGAGATCGACGTGCTCAACCGCAGCCGGCCCAGTGTCGCCGTCGACCTGAAGAACCCTGACGGCCGGGAGGTCCTCCTCCGTCTGCTGGACCGGGCCGACGTGCTGGTGGAAGGCAATCGGCCCGGGGTGCTGGAGCGGCTCGGCGTCGGCCCGGACGAGGCCCTGGCCCGCAATCCGCGGCTGGTCTACGCGCGCATGACCGGCTGGGGACAGCATGGCCCGCTTGCCGCCCGCGCCGGTCACGACATCAACTACCTCGGCCTGACCGGCGCCCTGCACGCCATCGGGACGGCCGACAAGCCGGTGGTGCCGCTGAACATCGGGGCCGACTTCGGGGGCGGGTCGATGTTCCTCGTCGTCGGGATCCTCGCCGCGCGGCTGGAGCGGGTGGGTAGCGGCCGGGGCCAGGTGGTGGACGCGGCGATGGTCGACGGGGCGAGCTCGCTGGTCACGATGATCTACGGGATGCTCGGCGCCGGGCTGTGGCAGGACCGGCGCGGGACCAACCTCCTCGACGGCGGGGCGCCGTTCTACGACACCTACGCCTGCGCGGACGGCGGGCACGTCGCGGTCGGTGCGCTGGAGCCGCGGTTCTACGCCGCCCTGCTGGAGGGCACCGGTCTGACCGGTGCCCTGCCGGGTGGGCAGTACGACGTCGCCCAGTGGCCCGAGCACCGGCGGCGCTTCACCGAGGTGTTCGCCTCCCGGACCCGCGACGAGTGGGTGGCCGCCTTCGCCGGCACCGACGCCTGCGTCACCCCGGTCCTGGGCCTGCTCGAGGCGCCGGTCGACCCGCACCTCGTGGCGCGCGGGACGTTCGTCGACCTGGACGGGGTGACGCAGCCCGGTCCCGCGCCGCGGTTCTCCCGCACGCCGGGCGCCGTCCGCGGCGGCCAGCGGCTGCCGGGGGCCGACACCCGCGAGGTGCTCGCGGAGTGGGGTTTCGCCGACGACGAGGTGGAGCAGCTCCTGGCGGCCGGCGCGGTCGCGGAGGCCCCGCCCGAGGGTTGAGAGACAGCAGGACAGCGACAGCGAGCGAGGGAGGCGGACCGGTGGCGGACGAGGTACTGGTGGAGCGGCGCGACGGCGTCCAGGTCATCACGATCAACCGGCCGGGGGCGAAGAACGCCCTGGACCGCGCGGTGGCCGAGGGGGTGGCCGCCGCCGTCGACGAGCTCGACTCCTCCGACGACCTCCGGGTGGGTGTGCTGACCGGCGCCGGGGGAACGTTCTCCGCCGGCATGGACCTCAAGGCCTTCCTCCGCGGCGAGACGCCGACCATCGGGGACCGCGGGCTCTGCGGCATCACCCGGACCCCGCCGCGCAAGCCGCTGATCGGGGCCGTCGAGGGATGGGCGCTGGCGGGTGGCTTCGAGCTGCTGCTGGCCTGCGACCTGATCGTGGCGGCGGAGAACGCGCGGTTCGGCGTCCCCGAGGTCAAGCGATCCCTGGTGGCCGCCGAGGGAGCGGCGCTGCAGTTGACGCAGCGGGTGCCGTTCAACCTCGCGCTGGAGATGCTGCTGACCGGCGAGCCCGTGACGGCCCAACGCGCGGCGGAGATGGGGCTGGTCAACCGCGTCACCACAGAGGGGCAGGCGCTCGAGGGAGCCCTGGAACTGGCCGCCACGATCGCCGCGAACGGACCGCTCGCGGTGGCGGTCACCAAGGCGGTCGCACGGGGCACCGCCGACTGGACCCGCGCCGACGAGCTCACCGCGCCCGTGTTTGCCAGCGAGGACGCCCGCGAGGGCGCGACCGCCTTCGCGGAGAAGCGGGCCCCGGTCTGGAAGGGCCGCTGAGCGGCACCCTCACGTGTACGTGGCAAGGTGACGATAAAGGCCATCCGAAGGGGCGGGACATGCGGGACGCAGTGATCGTGGAGGCCGTGCGGACGCCGGTCGGCAAGCGCAACGGTGGGCTGTCCGGGGTGCATCCGGCGGACCTCTCCGCGCACGTGCTCAACAGCCTCGTGCAGCGGGCCGGCGTGGACCCGGCGCTGGTCGACGACGTCATCTGGGGCTGCGTCAGCCAGGTCGGTGAGCAGACCTTCGACATCGCCCGCACGGCGGTGCTGACCGCCGGCTGGCCGGAGTCGGTGACCGGCGTGACGATCGACCGGCAGTGCGGCTCCTCGCAGCAGTCGGTCCACTTCGCCGCGGCCGGCCTCGTCGCCGGGCATTACGACGTCGTCGTCGCCGGCGGGGTCGAGTCGATGAGCCGGGTGCCCATGGGCTCGACGATGACGGAGGACGGCGGCCGCCCGTACTCGCAGGCCTACCTCGACCGCTACGACGGCATGTTCCCCAACCAGGGGGTCGGCGCGGAGATGATCGCCGAGAAGTGGGGCCTGTCCCGCCAGCAGCTCGACGAGTTCTCGGTCGCCTCCCACGAGAAGGCCGCGGCCGCCCGCGAGGAGGGGCGCTTCGAGGCGCAGATCGCCCCGGTCACCCTGCCCGACGGCACGGTGGTGAGCCAGGACGAGGGGATCCGGCCCGGCACGACGACCGAGGTGCTGGGTGGCCTGAAGACGGTGTTCAAGCCCGAGGGCGGGGTCATCACCGCCGGCAACGCCTCGCAGATCTCCGACGGCTCAGCCGCGCTGCTGATGATGACCGCGGAGAAGGCGCAGGAGCTCGGACTGACGCCGCTCGCCCGGGTACACACCGCCGTCCTGGCCGGTGCGGACCCGGTGATGATGCTGACCGCCCCCATCCCGGCCACCGAGAAGGCGCTGAAGAAGTCCGGCCTGCGGATCGACGAGATCGGTGCGTTCGAGGTCAACGAGGCGTTCGCCCCCGTGCCGCTGGCCTGGCTGGCGGACCTGGGCGCCGATGCCAAGGCGCTCAACCCCAACGGCGGCGCGATCGCCCTGGGTCACCCGCTGGGCGGGTCCGGCGCCCGGCTCATGACGACGCTGCTGCACCACATGCGGGACAACGGCATCCGCTACGGGCTGCAGACCATGTGCGAGGGCGGCGGCCAGGCCAACGCCACCATCCTCGAGCTGCTCTGAACCACCGCGGGCCGACCCCCGCCCCCTGACGGCCGGACCAGGCGACCCGCCTGGTCCGGCCGTCGGCGTTCCAGGCCGGAGCCGCGCCCCGTGGTCAGGTGCCGTGCGGCGTGCCGCCGTCCGGCCAGACCGCGAGCAGGGTCCGCACGCCGGCCACCAGCGACAGCGGCCGGTCGAGCATCGGGTGGTGGCCCGCGTCGGGCAGGTCGACCACCGAGAGGTGCCCGGCGAGCAGTCCGGCCATCTCCGTGGCCATCGCGGGGCTGACCATGCCCTTCTCGCACCGGAACAGCGCGACGGGACCGGTCAGCTGGGGCAGCAGCTGGGTGAGCAGCGGGCGCGTCCCCCAGAAGTTCGGATCGAACTTCCACCGCCACCCGTCGCCGTCCTGGCGCAGCGATCCGCGGGCGACGTGGTCCCGGACGTAGGGAAGCAGTACATCCTGCGCGGGGATGGTCCGGAAGTGGGCCATCGCCTCCTCGGCGGTCGGGTACGGCCGGTGCGGCCGTCTCCGGTCGCGGAGCCGCTCGTCCTCCGGCGGCTGCCGGTCGATCGGGGAGTCGATGACCGCGACGGCCGAGACGGCCCCGGGGCTCTCGACGCCGATGGTCAGGGCGACCCACCCGCCCATGCTGTGCCCCAGGACGACGGGGCGGTCGAGCTCCTCGGCCGCGGCCACGGCGACGACCTCGCGGGCCCAGAGCTTCATGTCGTAGGCGTCCCGCCGGTCGCTGTCGCCGTGCCCGGTGAGGTCCACGGCGACGATCCGGTGCGAGTGCAGCTGCGGCGCGATGTGGTCCCACCAGCCCGAGTGCGCGGCGCCGCCGTGCACCAGGACGAGGCCGGGCAGCGAGCGGTCGCCCCACACCCGGTAGTGGACGCGCGCGCCCTCGACCTCGACGTCCCGATGTTCCGGTGTTGCGGCGAGCGCCTGCTCGAACCACTCGGGGGCGGCAGCCTCGTCCGCTCCGGGGCGGGACATGCGGTACTCCTCCTACGACGACCCGCCGGGCGGTCGGCACGGGCACCTGCACGCTACCCAGCCGATGAGTTCGGCGTGGCGGCGGCGTCTAGGTCACTGACAGGTCAGGACGGGAAGGGACGTGCAATGAGTCGAGCACCTACGGGCAGGACGACGAACGGCCCGCTGGACGTGGAGTTCACCGCCACGATGGTCCGGAGCCCGACCCCGGGCGGGTGGGCCTATGTGCAGATGCCCGGGTCCGCCGAGTACTTCGGGACCCGCGGCCTGGTGAAGGTCCGCGGCAGCGTCGACGGGCACCCGTTCGAGAGCTCCTTCATGGCGCTCGGCGACGGGACGCACAAGCTGCCGGTGCGGTCCGACGTCCGGAAGGCGATCGGGAAGCAGGCAGGCGACACGGTGACCGTGCACCTGGAGGAGCGCCTCAGCTGACCGATCTCCGCCCGAGGAGTCAGCGAGTGCTCCGCGAGGGGAGCAGTCCCTCCTCGTGGTCGAGCTCGCGCTCGAGCGTGCGCAGGCTCTCGTCGGGGAGCCGGCCGACGTCGCGCCAGCGCAGCAGCTCCCCGCGCTGGGCCTCGATGACCGAACGCCGCAGCCGCAGCGCCGCCTCGTACTCCGGTGACAGCGGGATCTCCCCGGCCTCGGCGTTGTCCAGGAAGTCCAGGCGGCGCTTGTACCGGGCCAGGCGCGTGCGCAGCTGCGCACGAATGCCGGCGATCGCCCGGTCGTCGACGTCGTCGTGCTGCTCGGCCTCCATGTCGTCGAGCCGGGCCAGCGCGGCTTCCACCGACGCCGCCCGTGCCTCGTTGCGCAGCCGTGCCTGGTCCGCCTGGTCGGCGCGCAGACCCAGCGCCCGCACCAGCGGAGCGAAGGTGAGGCCCTGGCCGACGAGGGTGACGAGGACGGCCAGGAAGGCGCAGAAGAGCAGCAGGTTCCGGTCGGGGAACGGGCTGCCGTCGTCGGTGACCATCGGCAGGGTGAAGATCGCCGCCAGGCTGATGACCCCGCGGGTGCCCGCCCAGCTCAGGACGACGATCTCCCGCCCGGTGAGCCGCCCGGGGGAGGCCCCCGTCCAGCCATCGTGCGGTGCGCTGTCCGGTTCGCCGTCCCCGTCGAGATCCTGGTCGGTCAGCCGCGTGTGCAGCGACTGCGGCAGGTGCTCGGTGAGCCACAGCCACAGCGGGCGTACCAGCAGCACGACGCCGACGGTGATCAGCGAGGCCGTCACGATCGTCGAGGTGTCGTACTGGCCGAGGCCGCGGATGACGTTGGGCAGCTGCTGGCCGATGAGCAGGAAGACGAACCCCTCCAGCAGGAAGTCGACGAGCCGCCACACCGCGTCGGTCTGCAGCCGGCTGGCGCCCGAGACCCAGCTCGGGCTGGTGTGGCCGATGATCAGCCCTGCGACGACCACGGCCAGCACGCCCGACACGTGCAGCGACTCGCCGAGCAGGTAGGCGACGAAGGGCGTCGCCAGGGACACGGCGTTCGACGACAGGGGGTCTCTGCGCAGCCGACGGAGCGGCCGGATGCCGAAGGCGACCGCGACGCCCACAGCCACGCCCCCGACCGACGCGAACAGGAACTGACCGAGTGCGGCCGGCGCGGAGAAGTCGTTCCCGCGTGCCGCCGAGACGGCGACGGCCAGGATGGTGAGCGCGGTGGCGTCGTTGAGCAGCCCCTCGCCCTGGATCAGCGTGATCAGCCGCGGTGGCAGGCCCGCCTTCCGGCCGACGGCGAGCGCCGCCACCGGGTCGGGAGGCGCCACCGCGGCACCCAGCGCGATGCCGGCGGCCAGCGTCGCGCCGGGGACGAACACATCGAAGCCGATCCCGATCAGCAGGGCCGTCGCCAGCACCAGGAGCACCGACAGGCTCACCACGGTCCGCAGGTTGCGCCGGATCGCGGTGAGCGAGGAGTCCAGTGCGGCGCTGTAGAGCAGCGGCGGGAGAACGAGGGTCAGGACGAGATCGGGCTGCAGGGTGAGGTTCGGCCCCGGCAGGAAGGCGTAGGCGATCCCGACGAGGGTCAGCAGGGCGGCGGCGGGCAGCCCCGTCCGCTCGGCGACCCAACGCACCCCCACGATGACGGCCACCCCGCCGAGGACCAGCAGCAACATCGTCTCGGCGCTCACCGCCACATCCTCTCGGACCCCTCTCCCGGCCGCGGCGTGACAGGCTGGCGCCTCAGACGGCGGCGCGGACGGCGGCGGCGATCTCGGTCGCGTACCGGGTCACGGACTCCTCGACGAGTTCCCGGGGCAGGCCGCCCCGGTCGACCTGGCCGAAGAAGCGGTCCAGCCCGAGCAGCGCGTGGGCAAGATCAGGCGTCGATGACGATCGGGATGATCATCGGGCTGCGCCGGTAGGTGCGGTGCGCCCACTGGCCGACGGCCCGTGAGATCAGCTGCTCGAGCTGGATGGCGCCACCCACGCCCTCCTCCGCAGCGCGGGCCAGGGCCTTCTCGATCAGCGGCTCGACGTCCTTGAACGTGTTCTCGTCATGGACGAAACCGCGGGCGAGGAAGTCCGGCGGCTCGGCCAGCCGGCCGGTGTCGGCGTCGACGATGGCGACCACGGTGATGACGCCCTCCTCGGCGAGGTTGCGCCGGTCCTTCAGGTGGGCCTCGGTCGCGCCGCCGACGGTCTGGCCGTCGACGTAGACGTTGCCCGCGGGGACCTTGCCGGTGATCGTGGGCCGGCCGTTCACCAGGTCGACGACGAAGCCGTCCTCGGCGATGACGACCCGCTTCGGGTCGACCCCGGTCTTGATGGCCAGGTCAGCGTTGGAGCGCAGGTGCCGCCACTCGCCGTGGACCGGCATGACGTTGCGCGGCTTGACGATGTTGTAGCAGTAGACGAGCTCGCCGGCGCTGGCGTGGCCGGAGACGTGCACCTTGGCGTTGCCCTTGTGCACCACGTTGGCGCCCCACCGGGTGAGCTCGTTGATGATGCGGTAGATCGCATTCTCGTTGCCGGGGATGAGCGAGCTGGCCAGCAGCACCGTGTCGCCCTCCTCGATCCGGATGACGTGATCGCGGTTGGCCATCCGGGCCAGCGCGGCCATCGGCTCGCCCTGGGAGCCGGTGCAGATGACGGCCACCTTGTTCGCGGGCAGCTTCTCCAGCACCTTCAGGTCGACCACGAGACCCTGGGGCACGTTGAGGTAGCCGAGGTCGCGGGCGATGCCCATGTTGCGGACCATCGACCGTCCGACGAAGGCGACCTTGCGGCCGTGGTGGTGGGCAGCGTCGAGGACCTGCTGGATGCGGTGCACATGGCTGGCGAAGCTGGACACGATCACCCGCTTCGGCGCGGTGCGGAACACCTGGTCGATCGCCGGGGTCAGCTCCTCCTCGGACATGGTGAAGCCGGGCACCTCGGCGTTGGTGGAGTCGGTGAGGAAGAGGTCGACGCCCTCCTCGCCGAGCCGGGCGAACCCGCGCAGGTCGGTGATCCGCCGGTCGAGGGGGAACTGGTCCATCTTGAAGTCGCCGGTGTGCAGCACCAGGCCGGCGGCGGTGCGGATGGCCACGGCGAGGGCATCGGGGATCGAGTGGTTGACGGCCAGGAACTCGAGGTCGAACGGGCCGAAGGCAAGTTCGTCGCCCTCGGCCACCTCGCGGGTGACCGGCTTGATCCGGTGCTCCTTGAGCTTGGCGTCGATGAACGCCAGCGTGAGCTTCGAGCCGACCAGGGGGATGTCGCGCCGCTCGCGCAGCAGGTAGGGCACCCCGCCGATGTGGTCCTCGTGGCCGTGGGTGAGCACGATCGCGACGACGTCGTCCAGCCGGTCCCGGATCGCGGTGAAGTCGGGGAGGATGACGTCGATGCCCGGCTGATGCTCCTCGGGGAACAGCACGCCGCAGTCGACGATCAGCAGCTTGCCGGCGTGCTCGAAGACGGTCATGTTGCGACCGATCTCCCCGAGACCACCCAGGGCGATCACGCGCAGGCCGCCCTCGGGCAGGGCCGGCGGTGTCCGGAGTTCAGGGTGGGAGCGACTCATACCCCGGAACGTTACGGCGGCCCTCCGACGGGCCCGACACGCACTCGCCCGTCAGGCCGCCGCGACACCGTGCACGGGGCCCCGTCCGGGTACCCGGGAACGCGAAACGGGGGCCACGGCGCCGAAGCGCCGTGACCCCCGTCCCGGGAGATCAGATCCAGTGGATCAGATCGCGCGGACGTTCTCCGCCTGGGGGCCCTTCTGGCCCTGCGTGACGTCGAACTCGACCTGCTGGCCTTCGTCGAGGGACTTGTAGCCCTCGGACGCGATGGCGGAGTAGTGGCAGAAGACGTCAGCGCCGCCGCCGTCCTGGGCGATGAAGCCGAAGCCCTTCTCCGCGTTGAACCACTTCACAGTTCCCTGAGCCATGCTGTTCTCATTCCGTGCAGGGGTGTCCGGACCGGCAGATGCCGGTCTCCGGGCCGCCG
>JAOPUS010000212.1 GCA_025963345.1 Blastococcus sp.
CCCGCAGGACCGCGGTCAGTACCGGCAACCCCAGTACCCGGCCGGCGGCCGCAACGAGCGGTTGCCCGACGAGCAGGCCGTCGCCCGGTACCGGTACCTGCTGCGGACCGCCCCGCCCGAGCAGATCGAGCAGGCGCACGCGGAGGCCTTCGCCCAGCTGACTCCCGATCAGCGCCAGCAGGTGCTGGCCCAGCTGGCGGCCGCCGTCCCGGCCGGCGAGCGGCCGCGGACCGATGACCCGGAGACCCTGGCGCGGGTGGCCACCCGCGCCGAGATGCGGCAGCCCGGGACGCTGGAGCGGGCGCTCGGGGGATACGGGGCCGGCGGGGGTTACGGCCGCGGCGGCTACGGCGGGGGTTATGGCGGGGGTTATGGCGGCGGCTACGGGGGGCCGGGCATCGGCAGCATGATCGGCGGCAGCCTGCTCGGAACGATCGGCGGCCTGGTCATCGGCACGGCCGTCGCCGACGCCCTCTTCGACACCGGCATGGGGGACGGCGGCCTGTTCGGCGGCGGCGACGAGGAGGCCTACGCCGACGGGTACCAGGACGGGGCCCAGGCCGACGGCGGCGGGGGCGACCCGGGCGGTGACTTCTCCGGCGGGGCCGACAACGGCTACGGCGGCGGAGGGAGCGACTACGGGGACTTCGGCGGCGGCGACTTCGGGGGTGGCGACTTCGGCGGCGGCGACTTCTGACCCGTGCGCCGGAGCAGCAGCAGCCCGAGCAGGGGCAGGACCAGCGGCACGAAGTAGTAGCCGCGGCCGAAGGCCGACCAGACCGTCTCGTCCGGGAACGCGGCGGCGTCGGTCAGGGAGAGCGTGCCGACGACGAGGACGCCGACCAGCTCCACGCTGATCGCCGCCAGCGCCGTCCGTCGGCCGCCTCGGCCGCCGCGGACCAGGCCGACCGTGGCCACGATGTAGACGACGGCCGCGAAGGCCGAGAGCAGGTAGGCCGCCGGCGCCTCGTGGAAGCGGGTGCCGAGCTGGACCCCTGCCCGGGCCCCGGCGGCCAGGGCGAAGGTGCCATAGACGGCGACCAGCACCCGCCCGGCGCCGCTGCCGCCCGGTGAATTCCCGCCGCCACCCTCGACCGCGGGGGCGCCCAGGGCCCGGTCGTCACGCATGCGTCGCCTCCCACAGCTGGAGCAGTCGCCAGGCCATGACACCGACGACGGCGGCAGCGACCGCCATGACCGTCCCGGCCCATCGCGTCTGCTCCGACCGCGCCCACAGCCCGCCGGCCACCGGTACGAGCACGATGCCGCTCAGGTAACCGAGGAAGGTCGGGGTGTCCGCCGGGGTGTCGCCGCCGATCATCGCGATCACCGCGACCGCCGCCTGGACCAGCAGCAGCCCCTCCAGCAGGCCCGCGACGCCCAGGTGCAGCAGGCCGATCCGCCGCCGCGCCAGCGTCGAGACGATGCCCAGGACAGCGAGCAGCGCCGCGACCGCCGTGATCACGGCCACGAGGAACGTCGTCACCGGGGCTGGTCCGGGAGGACGGTGGCGAGCAGCACGCCGCCCATCCTCTTACCCGGACGACGCCGGCCCCGCACCGACCCGCTGTCCGCGACGATCATGAAGTCCCGGTGGCGACGCGCCGCCGGCTACCCGTGTGTCGTCACGCCAACTTCATGATCGCGGCGGATGTCCGGTCAGCGGTGGACGGTGGACATGTCCGGATAGCGGTCGCCGGCGGCCGCGCCGACGGGGGCCGCCTCGTCCAGCCGGCGGAGGTCGTCGTCGGTCAGCGCGATGTCGACGGCCGCCGCGTTCTCCTCCAGGTAGGCGACCCGCTTGGTGCCCGGGATCGGGACGATCGTCGGATTCCCCGCCCGCCCGCCGGGCCCTCCGCTCTGCGTCATCACCCACGCCAGGGCCAACTGGCTCGCCGTGACGCCCTTCTCGTCGGCGATCTCCCGCACCCGGTCGACCAGCCGCAGGTTCTGCTCGAACGCCTCCCCCTGGAAGCGCGGATTGCGCCGCCGGAAGTCATCGGGGGCGAGGTCGTCGAGGCTGCGGATCTGACCGGAGAGGAAGCCGCGGCCGATCGGCGAGTAGGCCACGAAGCCGATGCCCAGCTCGGCGCAGGTGGCCAGCACGCCGTCGTCCTCGGGATCGCGGGTCCACAGCGAGTACTCCGTCTGCACTGCGGTCACCGGCTGCACCGCGTGCGCCCGGCGGATCGTCTCCGGAGCCGCCTCGGAGATGCCCGCGTGCCGGATCTTCCCGGCGTCGACGAGCTCCTTGAGCGCTCCCCAGGTGTCCTCGATGGGAACCTTCGTGTCCACGCGGTGCTGGTAGTAGAGGTCGATGACGTCGACGCCGAGGCGCTGCAGCGACGCGTCGCAGGCCCTCCGGACGTAGTCCGGCGTGCCGTTGATGCCGCGGAAGGAACCGTCCTCGCCGCGCTCGTTGCCGAACTTGGTGGCGAGCACGACCTCGTCGCGGCGGCCGGCGATGGCCTGCCCGACGAGCCGTTCGTTGGTGAACGGGCCGTACATGTCGGCGGTGTCGAGGAAGGTGATGCCGAGGTCGAGGGCGCGGTGGATGGTCCGCTCGGCCTCCTGCTGGTCGCCGGTGCCGTAGAACTCGCTCATCCCCATGCAGCCCAGCCCCTCGGCCGGGACGGTCAGGTCACCCAATGTCCGTGTGCGCATGCCCCGCTCCTGCCCGGAGCCGGGCCGAGGTAACCCGCCGTGGCCGATCCGATCGGCTACCACCGAGTAACCCCCCTCACGCTTCCTCGTTGAGACAGCGCACACAGCGCCCGGACACAGGGCCGTGATCTCCCGAGGAGTGCCATGAGCCCGAGTGCGAGCCGGTCGTTCCGCCGAAGCCTGGGGGCGGTGAGCGGCGCCGTCGTCATCGGTGCCCTGATCGCGACCCCCGCCCACGCCGCCCCCTCCCCCGCGCCGATCCAGGACTTCCTGGCCGGGCAGCTGGGCACGCTGTCCGCCGCCACCCCGACGACGGTGCTCGTGCACGGGACGAACATCGCCGCCGCCCGTGCCGCGGTCGACGCCACCGGGATGCGCCTGGTCACCGAGTTCGAGCGGATCGGTGTCGCCGTCGCCTCCGGCACGGCTTCCCAGATCCAGTCGGCGCGATCGCAGCCGGGCGTCACCTACCTCGAGGGCAACAGCCCCATCTCGTTCTTCGACGAGACCTCCAACACGGCCACCCGCGGCGCCGAGGCCGTGTCGACCGTCACCGGTGCGAACGGCCGGCCGCTGGACGGCAGCGGCGTCTCGGTCGCGGTGATCGACTCCGGCGTGGACCCGACCCACCCGTACCTGCAGGACGCCGACGGCGGCAGCGCCGTCGTGGCCAACCTGAAGAGCGTCTGCCTGGACGAGTCGACGCAGAGCACCGACTGCGTGCTTCCGGTGGCCGGCTTCCTCGACACCGACACGATCTCCGGCGGCGGCCACGGCACGCACGTCAACGGCATCGTCGCCGGCCGCCCGACCACGCTGTCCGACGGCACGACGCTCTCCGGCGCTGCGCCGGGCGCCAGCCTCGTCTCCATCTCCACCGGCGCCGTGCTGCTCATCGTCGGCGCGGACTCGGCGCTCAACTGGGTGCTGGAGAACCACGACCACCCCTGCGGCGCAACCGTCCCGGCGAGCACCTGCCCGCCGATCAAGGTCACGAACAACTCCTACGGCCCGACCGGCGGTGGCGAGTTCGACCCGAACTCGGCGACCGTCAAGCTGCAGCGCGCCCTGGCGGCCGACGGCGTGGTGACCGTGTGGGCGGCCGGCAACGACGGCGGTGACGGCTCCGCGTCGGCCACCAACCCGCCCGGCCAGGACCCGACCGGCGGCATCCTCTCCGTCGCCTCCTACTACGACCAGGCGACCGGCACTCGCGACGGCGTGGTCAGCGACTACTCCTCGCGCGGCGACGCCACGGATCCCTCCACCTGGCCGGACCTCTCCGCGCCCGGTGAGGACATCAACTCCTCCTGCCGGCCCTACCTGCCGATCTGCTCGACCGGCCTGGCGCCGCAGAACGGCCCGGGGCCGCTCGACATCGGCACGTTCAACACCATCAGCGGGACGTCGATGGCCGCGCCGCACATCGCGGGCATCGTCGCCCAGCTCTTCCAGGCCGATCCGACCGCCACCCCGGCCGAGATCGAGGCGGCGCTCAAGGGGACGACGTACCGGTACACCGACGGT
>JAOPUS010000293.1 GCA_025963345.1 Blastococcus sp.
CCCGCACCTCGATGCACTCGGCCGGCGCGATGTAGCCCTGCGCCTCGATGTCGCGCCAGGGGGCGTCGTAACGCTTGGGCCCGATGAGGGAGAAGACGTCGTCCTCGCGGCCGTCCTCGCGCACGAGGGTCGCGGTCAGGCCGAGCCGGCGGCGGGACTGCAGGTCGGCGGTCAGCCGGAAGATCGGCGCGGGCAGCAGGTGCACCTCGTCGTAGATGATCAGGCCCCAGTCCTGCGCGTCGAAGAGGTCCAGATGGCGGTACTCGCCCTTCCGGCGGGTGGTGATCACCTGGTAGGTCGCGATGGTGACCGGCCGGATCTCCTTGCGCTCGCCGGAGTACTCGCCGATCTCCTCCTCGGTGAGCGAGGTGCGCGCGATCAGCTCCCGCTTCCACTGCCGTCCGGCGACGGTGTTGGTGACCAGGATCAGCGTGGTCGCCTTCGCCTCGGCCATCGCCGCAGCGCCGACCAACGTCTTGCCCGCACCACAGGGCAGGACGACGACGCCCGAGCCGCCGGCCCAGAAGCCCTCGACGGCCTCCTGCTGGTAGTCACGCAGGTGCCAGTTGCTCTGGTCGAGCTCGATCGGGTGCGCCTGCCCGTCGACGTATCCGGCGAGGTCCTCGGCCGGCCAGCCGATCTTCAGCAGCGCCTGCTTGAGCCGGCCGCGCTCGGAGGCGTGGACGCTCACCGAGTCCTGATCGATGCGGGCGCCCAGCATCGGGGCCACCCGCTTGGACCGGATGACCTCCTCGAGCACCGCCCGGTCCGACGTGGTGAGCGTCAGGCCGTGCACCGGGTGGTTGGCCAGCGTCAGCCGGCCGAAGCGGTCCATGGTGTCGGCGATGTCGACCAGCAGCGCGTGCGGCACCGGGTAGCGCGAGTACCGCACGAGGGCGTCGACGACCTGCTCGGCGTCGTGCCCGGCCGCGCGGGCGTTCCACAGTGCGAGCGGCGTCACCCGGTAGGTGTGCACGTGCTCGGGGGAGCGCTCCAGCTCGGCGAACGGGGCGATCGCCGCTCGGCAGTCTCGGGCCAGCGGATGGTCGACCTCGAGGAGCAGGGTCTTGTCCGACTGGACGATCAGGGGGCCGTCACTCACCAGGCGTTGGTTCCTCTTCCGGAAGCGGGGTCCGATCCGCGGCGCGCACCAGGGCGCCAGGAGAACCGGGGACTCACCACGGTAACCGCCTGGGGCGGCGCTTACTTCCCTGCCGGCGGACGGCGCGGGCTCAGACCCAGTCCCGCCGCAGTGGCGGCGGCGTTCCACCGGGCCGTTGCAGCAGCACCTGGTTCACGCCCAGCTTCCCGCCCTCGAAGGCGAGTGCACTGGCGGCCATGTAGAGCCGCCACACCCGGGCGCGGCCCTCGGTCGTCTCCGCCACGGCGTCGTCCCAGTTCTCCTCGAGGTTGCGCACCCACGCCCTCAACGTGAGCGCGTAGTGCTGACGCAGGGCCTCGACGTCGAGCACCTCGAGACCGCCGGAGGTCAGCGCGTTGACCATGTCGCCGAGGCTGATCAGTTCCCCATCGGGGAAGACGTACCGGGCGATGAAGGTCTCGTCGTTCCAGGTGGTCGCCTCCTCGGCCCAGGAGATCGCGTGGTTGAGCAGCCGGCCGCCCGGCCGCAGCAACGCGCCGAGACTGACGGCGTACCCGGGGAGTTTCGACCGCCCGACGTGCTCGGCCATGCCCACCGAGCTGATCGCGTCGAACGGCCCGTCGTCGACCGCGCGGTAGTCCTGGACACGGATCTCGACCGACCCGGTGAGCCCCGCCTCGGCCACCCGCTTCCGCGCGAGCACGGCCTGTTCGTGGGACAGGGTGATGCCGACGACGTGTGCACCGAAGTGCTGGGCGGCGTGCAGCGCCAGGCTGCCCCAGCCGCAACCGACGTCCAGCAGCCGGACACCGGGGCCCAGTCCGAGCTTCCGGCAGACGAGGTCCAGCTTGGCGTCCTGGGCGGCCTCCAGGCCGACGGTCTCGTGCTCCCAGACGGCGCAGGAGTAGACCATCGACGGCCCGAGGACCAGCCGGTAGAAGTCGTTGCCGATGTCGTAATGGTGCGAGACGGCGGCGGCGTCGCGGCGTCTGCTGTGCAGGCGGCCGTGCCGCCGGAGGCGGACCTCCTCGGGGGGCGGTGCCGGCTGGCGTCCGATGACTCCGAGCGCCAGGCCGGTCCGCGCCAGCGCAAGGCGCTCGCCCACGGACGGGCCGGGGGACTCGCCCGGCGCGAGCCGGCCGGTCGAGCTCAGAGCGGCGAACGGCGCGTAGAGCTCGCCCTCCGCGTCGAGCTCCCCGGCGACGTACGCGCGGGCCAGCCCCACCTCATCCGGGGCCCACACGAGCCGGCGGATCGCCTGGCGAGAACGGATGATGACCAACGGTGCGTCGTCCGGGCCGGCCTCGGTGCCGTCCCAGGCCCGCAGCCGCACCGGCAACCGGTCGACCCCCAGAACGGGTGCCAGCGCCGCGGCCAGCCGTTCGGCGACGGTTGTCTTCTCCGCCATCTGCGCCTCCTGCGTGACGCGGTGATCATCCGCCCGTCGCCGGTGCGGCACCACAGTCAGGATGGTTGTTCAGCGCAACCTACTACTGCGCAGCCCCCGATTGCTGGTCTTCCTCCACCAGCGCGACCGACGTGATCCGGTGGACGGCGAAGGTGTTGTTCTCCCCGCGCCGCTCGTCGTACCCCTGAAGGAAACCACCGGCCAGTGACACCGGGCGGACCACGCGCTGGCTCCCACTGCCCTGGGCGTCGACGTAGCCGAGCCAGACCGGCAGGCCTGCGCTGACGGCGCGGGAGAGGAGTTCGAGCGTGCTCGCCGTGGTCACGCCGGGGATCTGGCGGACCGCCTCTCCCCGGCGGGCGGACAGGGCCGCGTCGCCCGCGCGCATCTGCCGCACGGTGGTGTCGAGGTCGTCCGGCGTCAGGGGCCGCGGGGACGGCGAGTGCTCGGTTCCGGTCCGTCGTCCCGCTGCGCGCGGCCGGGCCGGGGGCCGGGTCAGAACGGCGCCCCCCGGGTTCTCCCCGGCGGGGGAGTAGCCCGCCTCGCGCAGGACCGTGAGCACCTCGTCGGCTCCCAGGCCGCTGACCAGAACTCCCGGGGCCAGCCGGCGCAGCTCGGCCGAGGCCGCCCGCCGGTCGTTGAGCACCTGGGACAGCAGGCCATGGTCGTCGGAGCGGACGTAGGACTCGATCGCGCCGACCCGGAGCCGGCCGTGCTGCCGGGCGACGTCGTCGACCAGGTAGTCCAGGGCCTGGGGCACCGGCGTGCGGGAGGCCTTGGTGAAGAAGTCGTGCAGGTCGGTCGCCGACCAGCCCGCGTCCAGGGCCCGCCGGACGCTGGACTCCGAGACGCGGAAGACCGTGGCCCCGCCGGAGGACTCGACGTCGGCGACGACCGCGAGGGTGTCGGCCAGCTCCGAGACCAGCGGGCCGGGGGCGATCAGCGAGAGGTCGGGCTGGGCGAGCACATGGTCGACCGGTTCGGGCAGCAGGCCGCGCATCCCGTCGGAAGCGCCGTCCTCACCGCGGGCCAGCAGGCCCCGGCCGGCCGTGGAGAGCACGCCGCCGACGACGATCCCGAGCCGGGAAGCCTCCGCGAGCATCGCCGGCACCGGCGCGAGCCGGTCGGCCCGCCGCGGGGTGCGCCAGCGGAGCAGGGCGACGAGATCGTCGTCGGCCAGCCCCGAACCGGGCGGGGACTCCCCGAGCACGGTCAGCGCCGAGCGGCGGATCGCGGGGGCGGTGTGCCGGACGAGGTCGGGGGACAGCGCGTTCACGGCCTTGCCGGCGACGTCGCGCTGCCCGACCAGGGACGGCAACCGGACGCCGGCCAGCCAGCCCGCGGCAAGGGCGGCCCAGCGGTCCGGGAGGTCCTGCTCGCGCCAGATGTCGTAGGTGCGGGTGGGCAGCCACTCGTCGCGGTGCGGGCCGCCGACGTCGAGCAGCCCCGCGGCGTAGGCCAGTTCCAGCAGCCACGCGGCCTCGGGCTCGCCGACGTGCAGCACCCGCGCCAGCCGTTTCTGGTCCCGGACCCCCACGCCGCCGCTGCGCAGCAGGCCGGCCGGCTCCTCCTCGAGGATGCCGAGCAGCTCGCCGACCTTGCCGACGCTCTCCAGTGCCGCACCTGCTGCCCGGCGGTCCACCGAGCCCTGCTCATGGGTGGCGACCGCGGGCTCCGGGCGCAACCGCGGCGGGCCGAAGGGCCGGTCACCGCGCAGGTGCAGGCCGATCTCCCGGGGAAGCTCCACGTTCAGTGCGTCGATCCGGGCGAGCAGGCCCCGCTGGAGGAGCCGGCGGGCCGGCGTCCGGGCGCCGTCGGCCGGGCCGTCGGGCAGGTGGCCCACCGGGCGCTCCCCGGCCAGCCGCTCCAGGACCGTGCGCTCGTCCGGCTCGAGCTCGTCCAGGGCCGCCGCCAGGTCACCCGGCAGCTGGACGCGCAGCTCGGTGGCCCGCCGGCCCAGCCCTGCCGGGTGCCGGACGGCGCGGCGGACCGGGTCGGGGGCGCGCAGCAGTTGATCGCCCCACAGCAGCGCCCGGGTGGCGAGCCGCTCGATCGCCGCCGCCATGACGTCGTCCGGCAGGTCGGGCATGGCC
>JAOPUS010000303.1 GCA_025963345.1 Blastococcus sp.
CCGAACATGACGATGATGGAGATCCGGGCCAAGGCGCGGCGGCTCAAGCAGCGCAACGACCTCAAGCTCGTGGTCATCGACTATCTGCAGCTGATGACGTCGGGCAAGCGGGTCGAGAGCCGTCAGCAGGAGGTCTCGGAGTTCTCCCGTGCGCTGAAGCTCCTGGCCAAGGAGCTCGAGGTCCCGGTCATCGCGATGAGTCAGCTCAACCGTGGCTCCGAGCAGCGTCAGGACAAGAAGCCGATGCTCTCCGACCTCCGTGAGTCCGGCTCGATCGAGCAGGACGCCGACATGGTCATGATGATCCACCGTGAGGACATGTACGAGAAGGAGTCCCCGCGGGCCGGCGAGGCCGACATCATGCTGGTCAAGCACCGCAACGGCCCGACCGCGAACGTCACCGTGGCCTTCCAGGGCCACTACAGCCGCTTCGTGGACATGGCGAACTAGTCACGCCAGCGCCCGCCCCCACGCACGACCAAGAGGCCCGGAACCGGAATGGTTCCGGGCCTCTTCGCCTTCGGCGAAGATCCTGAACTGTCGGACCCGGCTGAGACGGTGCCTGCATGAAGCTGCTGACGGCGACGCCGGAACGACAGGGTGAGCAGGACGGCGACTTCTGCTTCGCCACCGAGGGCGAGCTGGTACTCCTCGGCTTCGTGTGCGCGGCGGACGAGGCGGATCCCGACGGTGGGTGCGGCTGCGGCCGCGCCTTCTCCGGCATGAGCTCGTTGCGGGCTACCACCACGGCCCTGGTCCGTGACCTGGACCTCTCGATCGACGAGGTCCGGCTCGCTGTGGAGGGCTACTACGCCGCCGCCGGGATGGGGCCCGACGTCATCGGTGCAGCGGAGTTCGCGGACGTGGTGTCTGCGACCGTCGACGACATGGCGGACATCTCCCGATCGTTGCCCGCCGGTGCCGTTGTCGGCCGTCGGCTGGACAACCTCATCTGGCGCTCCGAGCCGAGTGAGGTCGGACAGCTTTGAGCCGCCTCCGGTTCGACGCAAGGGGCGTCGGGCGGTGTGTGAACCGGGCGGTCGTACCGTCAGCGCATGAGCGGGAGGACCGGTCGTGCGTGAGTGGCTGATCGGCCTCGGTATCGCGGCGGGCGTGATGGTGGCCAGCTGGCTGGCGCTGATCCTGCTGGCCCGGCGGCTGCCCGAGGGCACCGCCAAGGAGCTGGCCCGTTTCCTGCCGGCCTGCGTCACCACCGTGCGGCGGCTGCGCAGCAACCCCGACGTCCCCCGCCGGGCGAAGATCGTCGTCGGGATCGCCGGGCTGTGGGTGCTGTCGCCGGTCGACCTGATTCCCGAGTTCCTGCCGGTGATCGGTCCGCTCGACGACGTCGTGGTGGTGGCGCTTGCCCTCCGCTACGCGGCCCGCCAGATCCCCCGCGACGTCCTCCTGGACGCCTGGCCCGGCGACCGGCGCGTCATCGAGCGGTTGATCGGCCCTGCCCGGCCGACCACGGTGCCGTGAGCCACAGCGCTCAGCCGATCAGCTGACCCCGCCGTCGTACATCCAGGGCGTCGTCTCGGCCAGCGGGTGGAAGCCCATGCGCTCCAGGATGGGGCGGCTGGCGGGCATCGCGTCGACCTGGAGGTATCGGAAGCCCCGGTCCCGGGCCAGCTCTGCGCGGTGCCCCACCAGGGCCCGGAAGACCCCGCGGCCACGCCAGGTCGGGAGCGTTCCGCCACCCCACAGGCTGGCGAAGTCGGTGCCTTCGTTGAACTCGACCCGTCCGGCCGAGATGGCGACGTCTCCCGCCCAGGCGAGAACCGCCTCGATCGGCCTGGGTCGCAGCCCCAGCGCCGTCCGCACGCCTTCAACGACCGACGAGTGCACGGAACCGGGACCGAAGACCTCGTCGTGCACCTCCAGCATCGTCGCCACGCCGGCTGCGTCGTCCACGCTCACCGTGCGCACGCCGGCGGGCTCCCGCACCGGCAGGTCCAGATCGGCGATCTCGGCCACCAGGAGGGTCTCGACCGGTTCGGGCTGAAGCCCGGCGGCCTTCAGGCGGTCGGGCAGGTCACCGGGGGGATCGTGCGAGTACAGCTTCCACTCCAGAGAGCCGACGGCGCGGGCGACCTCTGCCGCGATCACCTCGTCGGCGTCCGCGGCGGTGAGGTCACTCCAGACGACGGCTGACCACGACCCGTCGCTACCGACGGTGCGGGTCACGCGCTCCTCGACCTCGATCCGCACGCCCGGTCCGGGCACCGGATGGCGGCGCATCTGCTCGTCGAAGGCCGTGAGCACGGCAGGGAGATCCACTGAACCATCCGAACATCCCGCACCGGCCACGGCAATCGAGTTGTTCGGAGGAGCACAGGCCCCGCCCGGAGGCTCACCTGAGCGTGCGAAGGGTGAGAGGGGCGGGGTCCTTTCTCAGGCAGCGGCCTTCGACAGCTCGCGGCGGACCTTCTTGCCGCCGGTCGTCATGCGCACCAGCTTGAGAACCTGGGCCGGGGCGTTGGCGGGCGTCGTCTCGGCCAGCCAGCCGTTGGGCAGCGAGAGCCGGATGACCTTGTGCCACGCGCTCGCGACCTGCTTGTAGAGCGGGGCGGAGTGATAGGTCAGCCCGTAGCGGTCG
>JAOPUS010000307.1 GCA_025963345.1 Blastococcus sp.
TACGCGGTCGTGCACGACTGCGGCAACGTGGTGAACCCGATGATCGTCGAGGGACAGGTGCACGGCGGTGTCGCGCAGGGCGTGGGCGGTGCGCTGTACGAGCGGATGGCTTACGACTCGGACGGGCAGCTTCAGAACGCCTCGTTCATGGACTTCCTCATGCCGTACGCGAGCGAGATCCCCGACGTGGTGATCGACCACCAAGAGACGCCGTCCCCGCTGAACCCACTGGGGATCAAGGGCGCCGGCGAGGCCGGGGTCATCCCGGGGACGGCGGCCATCGCGTCGGCGATCGAGGACGCGGTGGGACGGCGGATCGCATCCATGCCGATCTCCCCCACCGAGCTGTACGACCTGGTGCGAGACGAATCTTCGGAGAGGACCGCCGCTTCCCTTCGGCGGTCAGGAACAGGAGCGATGGCGTGAACCTCGACGGATCAGCGGTGCTGCATGCCGACCCCGAGCAGGTGTGGGCGGTCATCACCGACCCCGCCGTGCTCGCGCGCACGATCCCGGGCTGTGAGTCGCTCGAGCAGGTCGGCAACGACGAGTACAAGATGAACGTGACGGTCGGCGTGGGCGCGATCCGTGGCACCTACGCCGGAGAGGTCCGGCTGTCGGATCAGCAGCGGCCGAAGTCCTACGTGATGCACGCGTCCGGCGCCGGCGGCCCGGGCAACGTCCGGGCGACGGTGACGATCAGCCTGGAGCCGCACAGCGACGGGACGGCACTGACGTACGCGGCGGATGCCGTTGTCGGTGGACCGGTTGCGGGTGTGGGCCAGCGGATGATCTCCGGCGTCGCGAAGCGGATGGCCGGCCAGTTCTTCAAGGCGATCGACGACGAACTGACGGGCAAGGCCGCTCCTGCACCGGCGGCTGCTGCTCCGGCTCCGGCTCCGGTGGCCGGTGTCGCCGCTCCCGTGGCGGCCGCGCCCAGCGCTGCGCCGCAGGTGTTCACCGGCAAGGCTGCTGCTGCCGCCGGAGTCCCGGCTGACGTGCAGACACTCGCTCTGGCCGCGGTCGGCGGCGCAGTGCTCACCCTGATCGGCGTCCTGGTGGGCTACCGCCTCGGCCGCCGTCCCTGAACTACTCGTCCTATCGCACACGCCCCGTCGATCATTGCGGAGCTTCAGGGCAGCCCCGGCGGAGGCGAGCGGCCGCCCTTTACGCCCTCGACCGAATGCCAAGTTGCCGCTCCGTATGGGCACAACCAGGCTGAACTCCACCCGGGGGAGGCATGCAGGGGGTCGACTGGGGGGATATTGAGCGGTCCTCAGTCAGCACTGCAGGCCCTTGTTTTGCTGTAGCAAAGGCCGCCCAGACGGGACCAGCCAGTCACATCGCCTGTCCGCTCTCCCCGCTACTTCAGTCTGTCGTAGAGCGCACGGACGTAGGCCTCGCTGCGGTCGGAGCCGAGGATGCCGGGCGCCATGCGGTTCATCATGTAGCTGATCGTCAGCCGGCGGTCGAGATCCATGATGATCATCGAGCCGCCCCAGCCACCCCAGAAGAAGGTCCGTCCCTCGGGCACGTACGGCACGACCGGTGACCCCAGGCAGAACCCGATCCCGAAGCGGAACGGCTCCCCCAGCACCAGGTCCACGCCGTCGGACTGCTGGTCGAACACCAGGTCGATCGTCTTCTCCGACAGCAGTCGCTTGCCGCCGACCTCACCGCCCAGCGACATCACCCGCATCACGTCCAGCACCCCACGGGCGTTCGAGTGCCCGTTGAGCGCCCCCATGTCCGCGGCCCGCCACTCCGGCGAGTTCGCCGCGCCCGCCGACGCGACGGGTCCGGTGAAGGTCTTGACCATGATCGATTCCGGGTCCAGCGCCCGCGGGTCGGCGTCCGGACGAGGCGGCGGCACGACCGGCGCGATCCGGTCGAAGTCCTTCTCAGCAGCCCCGATCTGGAAATCAGCCCCCAGCGGGCCGGCGATCTCGTCGGCCACGAACTGCTTGAACGTCTTGTTGGTGATCCGCCGGATCACCTCGCCGACCACATGCCCCTGGTTGTTCGCGTGGTACCCCGACGCCGTCCCCGGCTCCCACCACGGCCGCTGCGCCGCCAGCCGCTCGGTCGACGTCTCCCAGTCGTACATGTCCTTGATCGAGAACGGCTGGTCCCAGCCCGAGACCCCCGACGTGTGCGACATCAGGTGCCGCACCTGGATGTCCTTCTTCCCCTTGGCCGCGAACTCCGGCCAGTAGTCGGCCACCGGCGCGTAGACGTCCAGCTCACCGCGGTCGACCAACATCAGCGCCGCGAGCGACAGCACCGTCTTCGTCGTCGACCAGACGTTGACGATCGTGTCCTGCGTCCACGGCGTCGTCCGAGCCTCATCCCGGTATCCGCCCCACAGGTCGACGACCGTCTCACCGTCCAGGTCGACGGCGATCGACGCCCCCAGCTCGTCGGCGTCCAGGTGGCGCTCCAGCGCCTCCCGCACCCCGGAGAACCGGTCGTCGCAGCTGCCCTGCACCTCGGCCATGCATCCCCCTCGAGACGGCGGGACCCCTCTGTCCCGCCGTCGGCGATCAGACCATGGCCCTACCGACCTCACAACGGCGGTGCAACGTTCCCGCGGGAAACGTGGTCAAGCCCGAAGCCTTGCCCAGGCGTTCCCGCGGGAACGCCTGGCCCACCTACTTGTTCAGCGGGTCCCGCGGCAGCCCGAGGATCCGCTCGGCGATCACGTTCCGCGTGATCTCCGAGGTTCCGCCGGCGATGGTCGACGACCGGTTGCCGAGGTAGCCCAGCGCCAGCCCCTCCTCGGCCCCGGACACCGCGCCGAGCCCGGCCAGCTGCACGGCGAGTTCGGTCAGCCGCTGGGAGTGCTCCGCCCCCGCCAACTTGGTCACGTTGCCCTCCGGGCCCGGACCGGATCCGGCCACCGCCCGGGCGACCTGGCGCAGGTTCACCAGCTCCAGCCCCTGCTCGACGGCGACGAGATGGGCGATCTGCCCGCGCACCCTGGCGGACGCTCCGAACCGCGCCGCCAGCGGGATCAGCTGGCCGGCGGTGAACCGGCCGGGCAGGCCGCCACCGATGCTGACCCGCTCGTTGCCGAGCGTCGTCCGGGCCACGGCCCAGCCGTTGTTGACCTCGCCGACCACGTCGGAGTCGGGCACGAACACGTCGTCGAAGAACACCTCGTTGAACTCCGCGCCACCGGTGATCTGGCGCAGCGGCCGCACCTCCACGCCGGTCGCGTGCATGTCGACGACCACCGCGGTGATGCCCTTGTGCTTGGCCGCAGTGGGATCGGTGCGGATCGTGGCCAGGCCGAAGCTCGACAGGTGGGCACCGCTGGTCCACACCTTCTGTCCGGTGACCAGCCAGCCGCCTTCGACCTTCACACCCCGCGTCTGCACCGCAGCGGCGTCCGAGCCGGCGCCAGGCTCGCTGAACAGCTGGCACCAGGTGACTCCCCCGGCCAGCGTCGTCGGCACCCAGCGGTCGATCTGCTCCTGGGTCGCGGTCTGGGTCAGCGTCAGCAGCACCCACCCGGTGATGCCCAGGTTGGGCGTCTCGACGGCGGCGAGCTCCTCCTCGATCACCAGCTGCTCGACCGGGCTCGCGCCGCGGCCGAACGGCGGCGGCCAGTGCGGCACCAGGTAGCCGCTCTCCGCGATCACACGACGGCGATCGGCCTCCGGAGTCGCCCGGTAGGTCTCGACGAACGCCCGCGCGGCCGCCCGGTACTCCTCCGCCTCCGGCGGCAGGTCCACGCCGTATGCGCGGCGCACCCCGGACTCGGTCAGGCCGTACAGGACGTCGGCGGGGTCCCCCGCCGCCGCGAGCAGGTTCCGCAGGCTGACGGCGCGGCGCAGGTAGAGGTGCGCGTCGTGCTCCCAGGTGAAGCCGATCCCGCCGTGCACCTGGATGTTCTTCTGCGCGTTCTCGACGTAGGACGTGAACGCCAGCTCGGCGGCGGCCGCGGCGGCCAGCTCGGCCTGGTCCCCGTGCGCGGCCCGGGCGGCGTCCCAGCTGACGGCGATCGCCAGCTCGAGCCGGATGAGCATGTCGGCCAGCGCGTGCTTGACGGCCTGGAAGCCACCGATGATCCGGCCGAACTGCTCGCGGACCTTCGCGTACTCCAGCGCGGCGTCCAGGGTCGCCCGGGCGCCACCGGCGGCCTCGGCGGCGGCGATCGTGCGCAGCACCCGCAGCGCGACCGCTGCGCCACCCGCGACGACGGCGTCCGGACTGACGGCGACGCCCGAGAGCGTGACGGTCCCGAAGCCCAGCGAGGGGTCGAGCGGCTGCTCCTGGTGCACCGTCACGCCGTCCGCGCCGGCGTCGACGCTCACCAGGTCGTCCCCGACCCGGACCAGCAGGAGCGTCGCGGCCGAGCCGGCCAGCAACCCGGACGCCTCACCGGTCAGCGTCCCGCCATCGAGCGTCACCGATCCGCTGAGCGCGACCCCGGCGATGACCGATCCGTCGGCCAGCCCGGCCAGGTGGCCCTTCCGCTGCGCTTCCGTGCCGGCCTCGGCCAGCGTCGCCGAGGCGACGATCGACGGCAGGAACGGAGCGGGGGAGATGGCGTAGCCGAGCTCGTCGGCCACCACCGCCGCCTCGGCCAGCGTGTAGCCGGAGCCGCCGTACTCCTCGGAGACGTGCAGGCCGAGCCAGCCCTGGGCGGCGATCTTCTGCCAGAGCGCGCCGCCGTCGCCGGAACCGTCCAGCGCAGCGCGAGCCTGGGCCCGCAGGCCGTTCGACGTCGAGAACGCGCGGACGACGTCACCGAGTTCGCGGTGGTCTTCGGTGATGGCGAGGGGCACGGGCGCACAACCTTCCGGCCGACCGCACCCGGATCTCCGGGGCGGCACACGGCTCTGACAGACGTTTTACCGTAACCCGTCCGATTGCCCATTCACCAGTCGTTCACACGGACGCTTTCCCGGGCTAACGTGCGGGACGGTACTGCCGAGCAGAGGAGCGCGACATGGTCCTGCGAGTGGGCGTCATCGGCGTCGGCTGGGGGCAGCTGGTCCACGTCCCTGCCTTCCGGGCCGTCGAGGAGTTCGAGGTCGTCGCGCTCTGCGGTCGCCGGCAGTCCTCGGTCGAGAAGGCCGGCGGGCGGCTCGGCATCGAGGACCTCACCACCGACTGGGAGGCGTTCGTCAAGCGCCCTGACCTCGACGTGATCTCGATCAGCGCTCCCGTCGGCATGCACCGGGCGATGCTGCTGGCCGCCCTCGCGGCGGGCAAGCACGTGCTGTGCGAGAAGCCGCTGTCCATGGACGGCAAGGAGGGCTGGGAGATGGTCCAGGCCGCCGAGGACTCGGGCCTGGTCACCGGCGTCTGCTTCGAGAACCGCTTCAACCCGCAGCGCCTCGCTCTCTGGGACTTCATCGCCGGCGGTGGCCTCGGCACGCCCTACTTCGCCAACGTGCTGCGCACCGCGCCGTACTGGCACCCCAGCCGCCCCGAGCAGTCGGAGTGGATGTACCTCCAGGCGGAGGGCGGCGGCTACCTCAACGGCATGGCCTCCCACGAGCTGGACTACCTGCAGACCATCCTCGGCCGCGCCGTCGCGGTGGCCGCCGACGTGCGCACCGTGGTGACGGAGCGGCCGCGTCCCGACGGGTCCGTGCTGCAGGTCGACGCCGACGACACGTCGTCCCTGATCCTGCGGCTGGAGTCCGGCGCGCTGGCGACCGTCTCGACCTCGGTGGTCGGGCTGCACGCCAACAGCGCCGGCTTCGAGCTGATGGGCAGCGACAACACCGTCCGCGCCGAGCTCGACGCCAACGGCGAACCGGTGTTCTTCCACGGCGGCGCGGGCGACGAGGGCGTCGTCCCGCTGGAGATCCCGGCCCGCCCGCTGCGCAGCGGCGTCGAGTGGCCGGCGGGCAAGGTGTCCTCGGCCTCCCGGCACGCGATGGCCGTGATGCTCGAGGAGTGGCTGCCGGCGTTCGAAGGCAAGCCGTCCCGCGTGCCGACCGTCCGCGACGGCTGGCGGACCCAGCGGCTCATCGACGCCGCCCGGGAGTCCTCCGCCGGCGCCGGCTGGATCGACCTGCCGGAGAGCGGCATCTAAGACCCGGACGAGGGCCGGACGACGCATCGTCCGGCCCTCGCCCGTTCCAACTGCACCAGTGATCAGGCGACCGAGCGCCGCCGGGTCACCAGGGCACCGGCCACCGTGCTGACCATGACCCACCCGGCCATCACCACGGCCGCCTTCGTCTCCTCCTGGCCCTGCGCCAGTAGCAGCGCCGAGTTGTTCAGGTCCACCCACGAGGCGATGTGCGGCTGGAACACGCCGGCCACCGGGATGACGCCGAGGACCACTACGTAGAGGCCGGTCAGCGCCGCCGGCGCGTTCCCGAGCGCCGCGCCCACCCCGGCGCCGATCACCGCGAACGCCGCGCCCGCCACCGTCACCGTCGTCATCGCGACGAGCGCGCCGTCCCACGAGGGGTCGCCGCCGAACGTCAGAGCCAGCACTCCTGCAGACGCCGCCGTGGCCACCGCGGCCAGTACGGCACCCATCAGCGCCAGGGACAGGGCCTTCGCCGTCAGCACCCGGCCGCGCTGCGGCACGAGCAGGAACGTCGTCTGCACCGACTTGTGCGTCCATTCCCCCGCGGTCGAGAGCACCCCCAAGGCCATGAGCATCAGCGCGGCGAAGATGCCGACCGCCGCGATCGGCCCGGAGGCCGACCCGAAGGGATCACCACTGAGCGCCGCCAGCCCCATGGCGGCCGACGGCAGCACGACGGCCGCGGCCGCCAGCGCCTTGCCGGACCGGGTGGACAGGGACTTGCGTGTCTCGATCCCGACCAGGACGGGCAGCGAGGCAGCGGAGGTCCGGACGGCGGGATGGGTGGTCGGACGGTGCATGGTGAGGGTCTCGGTCATCGAAGTGTCCTCTCGGGGCAGTGGCTGGTGGATGTTCCGGACGGCGGTCATGCCACGGTGGTGAGCTGGAAGAAGAGGTCCTCGATGCCGCGCTGGACCGGGCGGAGGTCGACGAGCGTGAGACCCGCGGCCGCCGCGACCGCGCCGACCTGTGACGGATCGGTCCCGGGCGCGACCAGGCCGCCGTCCGCCCCGTGTTGCACGTGGAACCCCGCCGCCTCGAGCGAGAGGGCCAGCGCCGCAGGGTCGACCGCCCGCACGGCGGTGCCCTCGGCGCCCAGCAGCTCGGCGACCGACGCGTCGGCGACGATCCGGCCGTTGCCGATCACCAGCAGCCGGTCGACGGTGTGCTCGACCTCGCCGAGCAGGTGGCTGGAGAGCAGCACCGTGCCGCCCCGGGCGGCGTGCGACCGGAGCAGGTCACGCATCCAGCGGATGCCCTCCGGGTCCAGGCCGTTGGCCGGCTCGTCGAAGACCAGTACCGGCGGCTCGGCCAGCAGTGCGCCGGCGATCCCGAGCCGCTGCCGCATGCCCAACGAGTAGCCGGCGATCCGCCGATGGGCGGCGTCGGTGAGGCCGACCAGGTCGAGCACGTCGTCCACGCGGCCGACGGAGACCCCGATCGTCTGGGCCAGCAGCCGCAGGTGGGTTCGGCCGGTCCGCCCCGGGTGCACGGCGGAGGCGTCGAGCAGGGTGCCGATGACGGCGCCCGGGTTGGGCAGCTCCACGTAGAGGCGCCCGTCCACCATCGCGGACCCCCTGGACGGCGCGACCAGCCCGGTCATCATCCGCATCGTCGTGGTCTTGCCGGCGCCGTTCGGCCCGAGGAAGCCGGTCACGGTCCCCGGCTCGAGGGTGAACGAGACGTCGTCGACGACGGTCCGGTCGCCGTACTTCTTGGTCAGTCCGCTGACCGTGATCATCGGAGCCTCCGCTCTGGACCGGCCTGTCCGGTCTCTGGCACGAGCCTGTCGAGAAGAGCCTGGTCACCGCGTCGGCCGGAGGACCTGAGAACAGGTCACCGGACGGCGCGGACCCGTCATCCGAAAGTTGACGTCCGACGCCTCCTTCCGGGCGACCCGGTGACGGCGGCGGGACACCTACGCTCCGCACATGGGGCTCCGGGCGCGCATCTGGCCGGGCCTCAGCACGCGCGGCGTCGTCCTCGAGGTCGCCATCGCGGTACTGAGCACGGTGGCCATCGGGGTGGGCGGCGCGACCCCCGACCGCGGTCCAGTCACGGTCGCCCTGTTCGCGGCCCTGACCGCGGTCGTCTTCGTCCTCATGCTCACGCTGCGCCGCAGGGCCCCGCTCGTGCCGTTCCTGGCCAGCGCCGTCCTGTCGGTGCTGTCCCCGGCGATCAACGGCGCCTTGACGCCGCTCTCCTACGCCGTGGGCCGCTACGTCGGACGCTGGCCGGTCCGGATCGTCGCAGCGCTCGCCGGGATGCTGGCGGTGAGCCGGCCGTGGGCCGGGGGCCCGATCGGTGACCAGGTCAGCCGAGTGATCGGCGGCGCCGTCCTCGTCCTGCTGCCCGGCGCGATCGGGATCCTCGTACGCACCCGCGCCCTCCTCCTGGCCGTCCTGCGCGACCGCGCCGAGCGGGCCGAGGCCGAGCGGGAGCTACTGGCGCGCGACGCCGTCCTCACCGAACGCACCCGGATCGCCCGCGAGATGCACGACGCCGTCGGCCACCGGGTCAGCCTGATGGTGTTGCAGGCGGGAGCGATCGAGATGGCCGCCGGCGACCGCGCCCGCGTCGAGCAGTTGGCCGAGAACGTGCAGACCGCCGGTCGGCAGGCGCTGGAGGAACTGCGCCAGATGGTCGGCGTCCTCCGGGCCGGGGAGACCGACGACGAGACACCTCTGGTCCCGCAGCCCGGCCTGACCGACCTCGCGCGGCTGGTCGCCCAGACCCGCGAGGCGGGGATGACCGTCGAGCTGCGGCCGCTGCCCGAGAGCGATCCGGTGGACCCGGCCGTGGGCCGGGCGGCGTTCCGGATCGTGCAGGAGGCGCTGACCAACGCCGCCAAGCATGCACCGGGCGCCTCGGTGTGCGTGACGGTGGAGCGGCCGGACGACGAGCTGGTCGTCCGGGTGGTCAGCGGTCCTGCCGGCCGCACGCCCGCGGAGGCATCCGGCGGCGGCTTCGGGCTGGTGGGGTTGGGTGAGCGCGTGCGCACCCTGGGCGGCCGGCTGACCGCCGAGCCACGACTGGACGGCGGCTTCGCGGTCGAGGCGGTGCTGCCGACGTGACCGAACCCATCCGGGTGCTGCTCGTCGACGACGAGGAGCTCGTCCGGTTCGGGCTGCGGACGGTCCTCGAGTCGGTCGGCGGCTTCACCGTCGTCGGCGAGGCAGGGGACGGCACGGCGGGGGTGCGGGCCGCCCGCGAGCTGAAGCCGGACGTCGTCCTCATCGACATCCGCATGCCGGTGATGGACGGCCTGGCCGCGACCCGGCAGATCCTCGCGCTGCCGGACCCGCCGCAGGTCGCCGTCCTCACGACGTTTCACGTGGACGAGTACGTGTACGCGGCGCTGGCCGCCGGCGCAGCCGGCTTCCTGCTCAAGGACACCCCGCCCCGGGAGATCGCCGCGGCGGTGCGGGCGGTCGCCGACGGCACGGCGACCCTGTCGCCGAAAGTCACCGCGACGCTCATCGACTCCTACGTCGACCGCCGCGCCGCCCCACGCCGGGCGGAGGCCCTGCGCCGGATCACCGCACTCTCCGATCGTGAGCGTGAGGTGCTCCGGCTCCTGGGCAGCGGGCAGTCCAACGCCGAGCTGGCCAAGCGATTGTTCGTCAGCGAGGCGACGGTGAAGACCTACGTCTCCCGGCTGCTGACCAAACTCGACCTGACCAACCGCACACAGGCCGCGATCCTCGCCCACGAGGCCGGTCTGCTCGAAGGAGACACATGAGCGTCGTCCCGCCCGGTGTGCACGTCGAACACCCCGTGGTGGCGGGGCTGCGCCGCACACGGACCGAGAACGTGCAGCTGCGGGTCGCGGACGCGATCACCCGGTTCGCCGGCTCGATGCCCTTCGTCTACGTGCACGTCGTCGTCTTCGCCGGCTGGATGCTGTTCGCCGAGTCCAGCCCGTGGCCCACGCTCACCCTGGTGGTCTCGCTGGAGGCGATCTTCCTGTCGACCTTCGTGATGATCGGCCAGAACCGGGCGGCGGTCTTCCAGCAGGCCAAGGCCAATCACGACTTCGTGGAGCAGGAGACCGAGCTGAAGACCAACACCCAGCTCACCCGCGAGATCCACGTGCTCACGACGGAGCTGCATCGCCGGGTGATCGACGGCGTGTGAGCGTCACTCGGGGTCGTCGCCGACCAGCGTGCCCCCGGCGACGAGGGCCGCCTCCGGGTGCCGGAGCGCCACGTTCGGCTCCTCGTGGGTGACCGGGTCGCGGCGCACCGCCGGGATCAGGATCGCGGCGAGCGCGGCCAGGACCAGCGCTCCGGTCAGCAGCAGGAAGCCGTTGACGTAGCCCGCCTCCCGGGGCAGCCCGTTGGGGCCCATGTGGGCGGTGACGACGCCGGCCATCAGCGCGGACCCGATGGAGCCGCCGATCGTGCGGATGTTGGCGTTCATGCCGCTGGCGACGCCGGTCTGCTCGTGCGGCACGGCCGCGACGATCAGGTTCGCCATGGAGGAGAAGGCGACGCCGAATCCCGCGCCCATGATCGCGGAGATCAGGTAGATCTCCCACCGGTCGTCGTGCGCGAGGGCGAACAGCAGGTAGCCGGTCATGGACAGGACGGTTCCGACGATCAGCACGTTCTTCGAGCCGAACCGCTGCCCCAGCCGCCCGGCGACCAGCCCCAGGACGAAGGCCGTCACGGTCTGCGGCAGCAGCATCAGGCCGGACTCGGTGACCGAGGCGCCGAACCCGTAGCCGTTCTCCGGGGAGGTCTGCAGGAACTGGGGGAGAAACGCGAAGGCGGCGTACATGGAGACGCCGAACAGCAGCGCGACCAGGTTGGTCGCCCACACCGCCTTCGTCCGCATCATGCGCATGTCGACCAGCGGGTACCGCGCCCGCGACTCGACGACCACCCACAGCACCGCGAGCACCGCCGCGACGGCGAGCAGGCCCAGCACGATCGGGGAACCCCAGCCCCACTCCGCGGCGCGGCTGACCGGCAGCAGCAGGGCGACCAGCCAGCCGGAGAGCAGCAGCGCCGCGACCCAGTTGATCCGCCCCTCGCTGCGGGCCTTCGACTCCGGGACGACGAAGTGCGCCCCCGTCGCCGCGACCACCAGGACGATCAGCGGGAACCAGAACAGCCAGGAGGGCCCGAGCAGCTCGACGATCGGCCCGGCGAGGATCAGGCCCACCCCGGTGCCGGCGGCGGCCATCGAGGCGAGCGCACTGATCGCCCCCGGCACCTTGTCCTCCGGGAACTCGTCACGGACGATCCCGAAACCGAGGGGCAGCACGCCGCCGCCGATGCCCTGGATGATCCGCGCGGCGATCATCACCCACAGGGACGTCGCCAGCGCGGCCAGCAGGCAGCCGATCGCGAGCGCGGCCAGTGCGACGACGAACATCCGCTTCTTGCCGGTCATGTCGCCGAGCCGGCCCACGATCGGCGTGAAGATCGACGCCGACAGGAGATAGGCGGTCAGCACCCAGGTGACGTCGGCCTGGGTCGCGCCCAGCGTCTCCTGGATGGTCGGCAGCACCGGGATCACCAGCGACTGCAGCAGTGCGAACGCCATCACCCCGGTCGCGAGCACGGCGAAGGTGAGCTGCCGGGGAGCCCGTCGTCCGGTTGTGCCCACGTCGTCCCCCGCCCTCACCCGCACACAGTTGCATCAGTCAACGGTCGCCAACAGCGCCGGGGGCCGCTTTGCTCCCGGGTGCGGCGATCGTGACGGCGTGGAGGCGCCCGGCGGAACAGATCCCGGAACCGAACGACTACACCCACCCCCTCCGGTAGCCGGACGGGGGGACCTGCCCCACGATGAGCCGATGCCGTCCCCCGCCGACCCCCTCGCCGGGTGGTCGCCCACCGCGTTCACTGCCGCCGGCGTCACCCACGACGTCTTCACCCGCGGCACGGGCCCGGGGGTGGTGCTGCTGCCGGAGATCCCCGGCATGTCCCCGCAGGTCATGGGGCTGGCCGACCACCTGGTCGGCGAGGGCTTCACCGTCGCCGTCCCCTCGCTGTTCGGTGAGCCCGGCCGCGAGGTGTCCGCCGGGTACGCCGTGCGCACCATCGCGAAGGCCTGCATCACCCGCGAGTTCGCGGCGTTCGCCCGCAACGCCGACCGGCCGATCGCCGAGTACGTCCGGGCGCTGGCCCGCCGGCTGCACGAACGGGCCGGGGGCCCGGGTGTCGGCGTCATCGGCATGTGCTTCACCGGCGGCTTCGCTCTGGCCGCCGCGGTGGAGCCCGCGGTCCTCGCGCCGGTGGGCAGCCAGCCGTCGGTCCCGTTCCCGCTGGGTCAGGCCCGGCGGCGCGACCTGGGCATGTCCGAGCGGGAGCAGGCGGTCATCGCCGAGCGGGTGCGCACCGAGGGCCTGTGCCTGGTCGGCCTGCGGTTCAGCGAGGACTCCGCGTCGCCCGGGGACCGCTTCACCGAGCTGGCGACGGCGTTCGGGCCGGGTTGGCGGGCGATCCCGCTGAACTCCAGGCCCGGCAACCCCGACGGCATCGGCAAGCGCGAGCACTCGGTGCTCACGAGCGCCGACGTCGAGAAGCCCGGACACCCCACGCACGCGGCGCGCGCCGAGGTCACCGCCTTCCTGCACGAACGCCTCGCCCCGACCGGCTGACCGGCGGTGGCGGGATCGTTGTGCGCGTATCCACCTCATCCGGCGGCTGAGAGGTGGATACGCGCACAATCACGGCCGCTCGCGTGCGGAATCAGTCGTACTCGGGGCCCATGGCGCCCGTCTCGACCTCGCCGGCACGCTCGTAGCTGAGGATCAGCGCGCCCGTGGAGGTCGCCGAGTTGGTCGTCAGCCGCCAGGTCCGCGGGACCGCCCCGTCGCCGAAGAGCCGCTTGCCCTCGCCCAGCACCACCGGGAAGACGATCAGCCGGAGCTCGTCGACCAGGTCCTCCTTCAGCAGGGTCTGGACCAGCCCCGCCGACCCGTGCACCTGCAGCTCGCCGCCGTCCTCGGCCTTGAGCTTGCGGACGGCGTCCCCGACGTCGCCCTCGATCAGCCGCGCGGTGTCCCACTCCACCGAGGTCAGCGATCGCGACGCGACGTACTTGGTCTTGAAGTTGAGGCCCTGCGAGACAGCGTCGTCGCTGATCATCTTCGGCCAGGAGGCGTAGAAGATGTCGTAGGTCCCGCGGCCGAGCAGAAAGTCCTCCGCGCCGGTGAACCACTCCTCCATCTGGGCGCCCATGGCCTCGTCGAAGTGCGGCACCAGCCAGCCCTCGTAGCCGAACCCGCCGGACGGGTCCTCCCCCGGGCCGCCCGGCGCCTGCATGACGCCGTCCATGGTCAGGAACGTGGTGACGACGAGCTTGCGCATGACGATTCCTCCGCTTCGCTGGGCCGGTCCGGTCGACCACGCCCCCTCATGAAGACGTCGAACGGCGGCCCCCCTCATCGACAGAAGTGAGGGAATCCTTCAGAAAGTGGCGTGAACGGCCGATCACCAGGGGGAATCCGCCGGTACAGGGAGACAAACGTGGCCAGAACGCGCTCGGACGCCGAGCAGCAGATCGCTGATCTGCTGCAGACGGCGCGGAAGTCGCTACGGCTCAGCGTCGCCTTCCTGAGCCGGCTCGACGGCACCACCCAGCACCTCGAGGTGGTCGAGACCTCGGTGCCCTTTCTCTTCCAGGAGGGCTACCAGCAGAAGCAGGAGGTGACCCTCTGCCAGGCGATCCTCGACAAGAAGATCCCGCAGGTCATCCCCGACCTCACCGCCTTTCCCGAGGCGATGAAGCTGCCGGCGGCCCGCATGCCGCGGCTGCGCAGCTACGTCTCGGTCCCCGTCGTCCTCAGTGACGGCTCCCTCTACGGCACGTTCTGCGCGGCCGGGCTCACGACGGACAAGGAGCTCACCAAGCGCGACAAGGCACTGATGGACGTCCTCGCCTCGGCAGCCGCGGTGATCATCGAGCCCGAGGTGCGCTCGCAGGAGCGGCGCAGCGAGATCGGTGACCGACTCGGCCCGGTCATGGCGGACGGCGGACCCGTCGTCGCGCTGCAGCCGATCGTGGATCTCGCGTCGGGCGACCGGGTGGGCGCCGAGGCGCTCAGCCGCTTCCCCGCGGACTGGGGCATGGCGCCCGACGTCGTCTTCGCCGAGGCGCACAGCATCGGCCTCGGCCACCGGCTGGAACTGCTCGCGCTGGAGAAGGCGGCCGAGCACCTGGACCGCGTCGGCGGCTACATCGCCATGAACGTCTCCCCAGCCACCCTGCTGACGCCGGAGTGCGGCGAGCTGCTCGGCCGGCTGCCGCTCCCGCGGGTGCTGCTCGAGTTGTCGGAGCACGACCAGGTGGAGGACTACGCCACGCTGAACGCCGCACTGAGGCCCTTCCGGGCCGAAGGCATGCGGCTGGCGATCGACGACGTCGGCGCGGGGTTCTCCTCGCTGCGGCACATCGTCGTGACCGCCCCCGACGTCATCAAGATCGACCGGAGCATCGTCACCGGGCTGAACGCCGACCCCGTCCTGACCAAGCTGGTCCAGTCCCTGGTCGAGTTCGGGCACGGCTGCCGTGTCCGGGTGGTCGCCGAGGGTGTGGAGACCGCCGGTGAGGCCGCGGCACTGCGCACGCTCGGGGTCGACTACGGCCAGGGCTGGCACTACGGCCGGCCCGGGCCGCCGGAGGCACTGAGCGAGGCGCAGTCCTTGCGCATCCCCGTACCGAGGCCGAGCCGGACCGCGCTGCAGCCCTCCTGAGAGTTCCCGGACGAAACGGGTGCGTCCGGACGCCGTCCGATTGCGGTGTACCTACCGGTCGCGTCCGACCGCTGAACTACACGGGTGCCCGTTCCGGAGTCACGACTCCGGGAGGGTCGCCCGTTTCTCTGTCAGCGCCGGCTGCGGCGCCGCTGGTGGGTCTTCACGCCGTACATCGCACGGTCGGCCCGGCCGATCAGCTCGTCACCGGACTCCCCCGCCCGCCCGATGGCGATACCGACGCTGACCCCGATCGACAAGGGACCCTCCGGCCCGGGGAAGGGGCGACCCACCTCGGCGGCCACCCGCTGGACGAGATCGGCCAGCGCAGCCTCGTCCAGCGTCGGGCAGAGGATGACGAACTCGTCGCCGCCGAACCGCGCGACCAGGTCCTCCGGCCCCGTCAGTCCGACCAGCCGGCCGGCGACCTCGGCGAGGATCCGGTCCCCGACGGCATGCCCGTGCTCATCGTTGACCTCCTTGAACTGGTCCAGGTCGCAGAAGAGCAGCGCGCAGCCCGGCCCCTCCTCCAGCCGCCGGCGCAGGGCGTCGAAGAGCGCGCCGCGGTTGGCGATCCCGGTGAGCAGGTCGGTCTGCGCCCGCTGGTGGAGAAGTTCCTCCCGCCGTCGGTCGTCGGTGACGTCCAGGCCCACGCAGGCGAGCGCGTAGGGCAGCCCGTCGTCGTCGGCGAGCACGGTGTTGCGCATGGCCACCCTGCGGCGCTCGCCGTCGCCGGTCAGCCAGTCCCCCTCCTGGGGGTGGGCCGTACCGGTCGTCATGGCGCGCTCGACGGCGTCCTGGGCGAGGACGACGTGCTCGGGGACGACGAAGACGTCCCAGAACCACTGACCGTGCAGGTCGTCGGCCGCGCGGCCGACGAACCGCTCGAGCGCACGATTGGCCAGGAGGATCCGCCCGGCGCCGTCCGTGATGCAGACCAGCGCGTCCGTGGCCTCGACGAATGCGCGCAGCAGGTCGTCGTCGAGCCGGCCTCCCGCCGCAGCGTGTCGCCGCGGCGGAACCACCTGGTCAGCCACCCGTTCAGCACTCCTGGATCTCGTGGCTTCCGCGCTCTGCTGCACGTCCGGTGCGGGGACGATACGGGGGACGGAATGGTTTCGCATACCCACCGGCGACGTGGAATGTCCGGATCGTCACGCTCCGCGCCGCAACAATTCCTCAGCGCGAACCATCGGACGTCAGGATCGCGTGGCGACGGGTCAGTGTCGGCCGGCCGCCAGCGTCGGGTAGTCGGTGTAGCCCTCGGCGCCGGCGGCGTAGAAGGTCGCCGGGTCGGGGGCGTTCTCCGGGTGCTCGCCGGACCAGCGCTCGACCAGGTCGGGGTTGGCGATGACCAGCCGGCCGACGGCCACGGCCTCGGCGTGCGCCTCGCCGATCAGCTGCACGGCCTCGTCGCGGGTGGTGGGCGAGGAGAAGCCGCTGTTGGCGATCAGCGGCCCGTCGAACCGGCGACGCAGGTCCTGGACCAGCTCACCGGACGGCTCCTGGTGCAGCACGCTCAGGTAGGCCAGCCCCAGGGGGCGAAGCCCGTCGAGCAGGGCGTCGTAGGTGGCCCGCACGTCGGCAGGGTCGGTCTCGAATACGTCCTGGATGTTGTGCTGGGGCGAGATGCGGATACCGACCTTCCCGGCACCGATCGCCTCGGAGACCGCGGTGGCCACCTCGATGAGGAACCGGGCGCGGTTCTCCGGGCTGCCGCCGTACACGTCGGTGCGCTGGTTGGACACCGGCGAGAGGAACTGGTGCAACAGGTAGCCGTTGGCGCCGTGGATCTCCACGCCGTCCAGGCCCGCGGCCACGGCCCGCTGCGCAGAGGCGACGAAGTCGGCCAGCGTGGCCCGCGCCTCCTCGGTGGTCAGCGCGTGCGGAACGGGGAAGGGCTGCTTGCCGGTCGGCGTGCGCACCTCGCCGTCGATGGCGACGGCGCTGGGCCCGACGATCCGGCCGACGCCGTTGATGTCGGGGTGGGAGACCCGGCCCGAGTGCATGAGCTGCAGAACGATGCGGCCGCCGCGGGCGTGCACCGCCTCGGCGACCCGGCGCCAGCCCTCGACCTGCTCGTCGGTGACGATGCCGGGCTGACCGACCCACGCGCGCGACTCCGCGTTCGGGAACGTCCCCTCGGTGATGATCAGGCCGACGGTCGCCCGCTGGGCGTAATGGTCGGCGACGAGCTCACCCGGGACACCGGCGTCGCCGGAGCGCAGCCGGGTCAGCGGCGCCATGACGACGCGGTTGGCGAGCTGGAGGTCGCCGAGGGAAACGGGGCTGAACAGATCCATGTCCCGGGCAACCGGGGTGCCCCGCCCCGGGATTCCGGAACGGACCCGGATGCGTTCAGCGTCACGTCGGCGAGTGATCGACTCAGGCGACGAGGACGGCGTCCCGCTGAGCGATCCCCGCCAGCCGGGCGTACCGGCCGTCGTCCGCCGCGAGTTCCTCGTGGGTCCCCTGCTCGACGATCCGGCCGGCATCGAGGACGACGATCCGGTCGGCCTCGCGCACCGTGGAGAGCCGGTGGGCGATGGTGATCGTCGTCCGGCCGCGGCTGGCCTCGTCGAGCGCGGCCTGCACCGCCCGCTCGGTCTGGTTGTCCAGGGCGCTGGTCGCCTCGTCGAGCACCAGGACCCGCGGGTCGCGCAACAGCGTGCGAGCGATCGCCAGCCGCTGCTTCTCCCCGCCGGAGAACCGGTGCCCGCGCGCGCCGACGACGGTGTCGTAGCCGTCGGGCAGTGCGGTGATCAGCTCGTGGATCTGCGCCCGGCGGGCGGCGGCCACCATCTCGTCGTCCGTGGCGTCGGGGCGGGCGTGTCGCAGGTTCTCCCGGATCGTGCCGTGCAGCAGGTAGGTCTCCTGCGAGACGACGCCGACCACCCGGGCGAGATCGGCCAGCGCCAGGTCCCGGACGTCGACGCCGTCGATCAGGACCCGGCCGGTCGTGGGGTCGTTGAGGCGCGCGACGAGCGAGGCGAGCGTGCTCTTGCCGGAGCCGGTGGCGCCCACCAGGGCCAGGCTGCTGCCGGCGGGCACGGTGACGTCGATGTCGCTCAGCGCCGGGCGGAGGCCTTCCGGGTAGCGGAAGCCCACGTGCTCGAAGCGGACCTCGCCCCGGATGGCGGCCGGGTCCACCGCCACCGGCTGGGCGGGGTCGTCGATGTCGACGGGCAGGTCCTGGTACTCGAACACCCGGCTGAACAGCGCCATCGAGCTGGTCAGCGTGACGCCGAGGTCGAGCAGGCCCATCAGCGGCCGGAAGAGCGCGCCCTGCAGGGCCGTGAACGCGACCAGGGTGCCGATCGTCATGCCGCCGGAGGTCGCCGGCAGCCCGGCGGCCAGGTAGATCAGCGCCGGGATGCCGGCGAAGACGATGCTCATCGTCGCCATCCGCCAGCGGCCGGCCAGCTGCGAGCGCACCTCGAGCGCGACGAGGTCGTCGGACGTGCCGGTGAACCGCCGCGACTGGGCGGGACCGGCACCGAGGGTCTTGCCGAGCAGCACGCCGCTGACCGACAGGCCTTCTTCGACCTGGGAGTGCAGATCGGCCAGGTGCCGCTGGCGCTGGGCGGTGATCGTGCGACGCATCCGGGCCACCCGGCGGGTCAGCCAGATCGCCGGCGGGAGGACGGCGAGGGAGAGCAGCGACAGCCGCCAGCTCAGGGCGGCCATCGCGACCGCCGTCCCGATGACCGTGGTGGCGTTGGAGGCGGCCGACGTCGCGGTCGAGGTGA
>JAOPUS010000319.1 GCA_025963345.1 Blastococcus sp.
TGGTCACCGAGATGGCCGGGCGCGCGTCGATCGAGCTCAAGGGCCGCGAGCTCGGCGTCGACCTTGCCGGGCAGGCCGACGCCATCGGCCGTGTGGTCGACCAGGTGAAGGTGCTGGAGGCCGACGGCTGGTCCTTCGAGGCGGCCGACGCGTCGTTCGAGCTGCTGCTGCGCGCCCAGTTGCCGGACGCGCCCGCTCCGCTGTTCGAGCTGGAGAGCTACAAGACCTCGGTCGAGCACTGGGGCAACGGGGTCGTCGTCAGCGAGGCGACGGTGAAGGTGCACGTGGACGGCGAGCGGATCATCAGCACCGCTGAGGGGAACGGCCCGGTCAACGCCCTGGACAACGCCCTGCGCCAGGCGCTGGTCAACCGGCACCCGCACCTCGCCCAGGTGTCCCTTGCGGACTACAAGGTGCGCATCCTCGGCTGGAAGGCCGGCACGAGCGCGACCACGCGGGTGCTCATCAGCACGACCGACGGGGTGGGGGAGTGGACCACCGTGGGGGTCCACGACAACATCGTGGAGGCCTCCTGGCACGCGCTGGTCGACGCCCTGACCTACGCCGTCCTCCACCGCCCAGCGGTCTCCGGCTGACCCCCGGCCGCACCTCTGCGGGGTGTCCGGCCCTCGCCGCGCCTGGTGGGTCACGGTCTCGTCACGTCCGATGAGCCGCGTTGACGTGATCTGGGGCACGCTCTAGGTTCATTGGGTGAACAAGTGTTCGCGATGCGAACACCCACCCGATCGTCCAGGATCGGGCCTTCGCCTGGCAAAGGAGCCCTCATGCGTCGTCTGCTCGCCGCCACCGCCGCCCTGGCGCTGGCCACCACCCTCGCCGCGTGCGGCGGGGACGGTGGCTCCTCCGACAACTCCTCCTCCGGCAGCGGATCTCAGGAGATGCGGAGCATCAAGGTCGGGGCCATCCCGATCGTCGACGTCGCCCCGATCTACCTCGGTGTGGAGCAGGGCTTCTTCAAGGACCGCAACATCGACGTCGAGATCGTGCAGACCACCGGCGGTGCCGCGGCGGTGCCGGGCGTCGTCGCCGGCGACTTCCAGTTCGCCTTCGCCAACATCACGTCCGTACTGCTGGCCCAGTCGACCGGCCTGCCGCTGAAGGTCGTCGCCTCCGGCAACGCCTCCACCGGGGACGAGAAGGCCGACTTCGCCGGGATCGTCGTCCCGCCGGGCAGCTCGATCACCAGTGCCAAGGGGCTCGAGGGCCACACGGTGGCGGTCAACAACCTCAAGAACATCGGCGAGGTGAGCATCCGCGCCGCGATCGAGAAGGACGGCGGCGACCCCGACAAGGTCAAGTTCGTCGAGCTGCCCTTCCCCGACATGCCCGCCGCGCTCGCCGGCGGTCAGGTCGAGGCCGCCTGGCTGGTGGAGCCCTTCTTCACCGTCGCCAAGCAGGCCGGCAACACGCTCATCTCGAGCAACCTGGCGGTGACCGCGCCCGACATGACGATCGGCACGTACTTCACCACCGAGCAGCAGATCGCCGAGGACAAGAGCCTCACCGACGACTTCACCGCGGCGATCCAGGAGTCCCTGAAGTACGCGCAGGACAACCCGGACGAGGTCCGCCGGATCCTGCTCACCTACACGCAGATCAAGCCGGAGGTCGCCGACGCGATCACGCTGCCCGCGTTCCCCACGGAGATCAACCGGAACTCGGTGCAGACCATCGCCGACCTGATGGTCAAGTACGGCATGGCCGAGAAGGCGCCGGACGTCGACGCGGTCCTGCCCGCGAACTGATCGGCGAGCACCTCCCTCGATGAACGACACACCGACGACAGAGGCAGGGACACCTTCCGTGGCACCGACGGTCCGTGACGTCACCTTCGACGTCTTCCGCCGGCTGGGGTTGACGACGATCTTCGCCAACCCGGGGTCCACGGAGGTGCCCTTCCTCACCGGGCTGCCGGACGACATCCGGTTCGTCCTGGCCCTGCACGAAGGGTCCGTCGTCGGGATCGCCACGGGCTGGGCGATCGCCAACGATCGCCCGGCCCTGGTGAACCTGCACACCACGGCCGGCCTCGGCAACGCTGTCGGGGCACTGGCCACCGCCCGGGTCAACCGGGCACCCCTGGTGGTCCTGGTGGGCCAGCAGGACCGTCGGCACCTGGCCCTCGAGCCGTTCCTCACGGGGCGGCTCGAGGGCCTGGCCGGCGACTACCCGGTCTGGGTCAACCAGCCGGTCACCGCCCAGGACGTCCCCGGCGCCATCGCCCGCGCCTACCAGGAGGCGATCACCGGCCGGGGCCCGGCGATCGTGATCGTCCCGATGGACGACTGGGCGCAGCTCATGACCGCCACCGGTCCCGGCGCGGCCCCCGCGCAGGTGCGCCGTCGCGCCGGCGTCGACGAGGCCACCCTCGCCGAGGTCGCCGGCCTGCTGGACGGCGCGGTGTCCCCGCTCCTCGTCGTCGGCGCCGGTGCCGACACCGCCGGCACCCGGGCCGCGCTCGTGGCGCTGTCCGAGCGGCTCGATGCCCCGGTGCGCCAGGAGGCCTTCGGCGCCCGCGCCGGCTTCCCGCAGGACCACCCCAACTACCAGGGTCTGCTGCCCGCCGCCCGCGGCCGGCTGCGGGGAGCCCTCGAGGGCCACGACGTCGTCCTGGTCGTCGGCGCCCCCGTCTTCCGCCAGTACCCGTACGAACCGGGCCCGTTCGTCGTCGACGGTGTGCAGATCGTGGAGATCAGTCAGGACCCGGCCGAGGTGCACCGGAGCCCGGCCGACCTCGCGGTCCTGACCGATCCGGAGGTCTTCTGCGCCGCGCTGGCCGACCGGGTGACGGCCCGCGAACCCTCCGGGCGGCTGCCGCGCGTGGTGCCGACCGTGCCGCCGCCCGGTCCCGGGGAGCCGATGCGCGCGCCACACGTGTTCGCACTGCTGGCCGGGCGCACCGACCGCGACACCGTGATCGTCGAGGAGACGCCGTCCACCCGGCAGGTGCTCGAGGAGATGCTGCCCGCGCGCGAGGCGCTGGGGTACCTCGGCGTCGCCATGGGCGGCCTCGGGTTCGGCATGCCCGCCTCGATCGGCGTCCGGATGGCCCGCCCCGACCGCCCGGTCGTCGCGATCCTCGGCGACGGGTCGTCCATGTACGCCGTCCAGTCGCTGTGGACGGCGGCGAACTACGGCGTCGGCACGCTCTTCATCGTCTTGGCCAACGGCGGCTACGCGATCATGGACAAGCTCGCCGAGCGGGCCGGTGGCAAGGCGCCGTGGCCGAGCTTCCCGGAGGTCCGGCTGTCCGCGCTGGCCACGGCACTGGGGTGCTCGGCGCGACGGATCAGCAGCTACGAGGAGCTGCTCGAGGTGCTGGACGACGTCCTGCCCCGGCTGCGGGACATGGACGCACCCCTGCTGCTCGACATCGACGTCGCTCCCGAGCGGGAGTTCAACCCCTGATCCGCCCGGCTCCCCTTCGCCTCAGAGTGGGGGGAGCCGGCGCGACAGCAGGCAGAACTGGTTGCCCTCGGGGTCGGCCAGGACGTGCCAGCCCTGGCTCCCGTCCTGCCCGACGTCGGCGCGGGTGGCCCCGAGTCCGAGAAGTCGCTCCAGCTCGGCGTCCTGGTCGCGGTCGGTGGCGCTGAGATCGATGTGCAGCCGCACCTTGCCCGGTGTCGGGTCGTCGACCGGGGCGAAGACGAGCGTGGGCGCGGCGCCGCCGAACCCCGCTTCCGGGCCGATCTCCACGGCCCCCTCCTCGCGGGAGAGCACCCGGTAGTCCAGGACGGCGGCCCAGAAGGCGGCCAGACCCTCGGGGTCGCGGCTGTCGACGACGAGCTCGGAGAGGCGGCAGGCCATGCCATGGAGATTAGGTGCAGCACGGTAGGGCGGGCGGGGCGCCCACGCCCGCCGACTAACCTCGCCGATGTGCGCATCGTCCGTTTCGCTTCACCTCAGGGCATGTCCTTCGGCGTTCTCGACGGGGACGGCCAGGTGGCCCAGATCGAGGGTCACCCCTTCGGCCGGATCTCCTTCACCGGGGCCCGTTACGCGCAGGCCGACGTCCGGCTGCTCTCGCCGATCCTGCCGAGCAAGGTGGTGGGCGTCGGCAAGAACTACGCCGCGCACATTGCCGAGATGAACACCGGGGAGGCGCCGAAGGAGCCCCTGTTGTTCCTCAAGCCCTCCACCTCGGTGATCGGCCCCGGTGACGCCATCCGCATCCCGCCGGGCAGCACCAACGTCCACCACGAGGCAGAACTCGCCGTGGTCATCGGTGCGCGCGGCGCCCGCCACGTCACGCCCGAGCAGGCGGCGGCCAGCATCTTCGGCTACACGATCGGCAACGACGTCACCGAGCGGGACATGCAGAAGAGCGACGGGCAGTGGACCCGCGCCAAGGGCTTCGACTCCTTCTGCCCCATCGGCCCGTGGATCGAGACCGACCTTCCGGGCCTCGGACTGGACCCCGCCGACCTCGAGGTCACCTGCACCGTCGACGGCGAGCTCCGTCAGAAGGGCCGCACCAGCCAGCTGATCTTCGACGTCCCCACGCTGATCTCCTACATCTCCCAGATCATGACCCTGCTCCCCGGGGACGTGATCCTCACCGGCACGCCGTCCGGCGTCGGGCCGATCCGGCCCGGCCAGCGGGTCGACATCACGATCGAGGGCCTGGGCACGCTCAGCAACACCGTCGCGGCGGCCGACGTGGTCTCCACCGCGGGCGGCGCCCGGTGACCGCTCCCGCGAGCGGCGTGCGCGCCCGCTTCTGCCCGTCCCCGACGGGCATGGTGCACGTCGGCCTCATGCGGACGGCGCTGTTCAACTGGGCGCACGCGCGGCACACCGGGGGGAAGCTGGTCTTCCGGATCGAGGACACCGACGCCTCCCGGGACTCCGAGGAGTCCTACCGGCACCTGCTCGACTGCATGCGCTGGCTCGGCCTGGACTGGGACGAGGGCCCCGAGGTCGGCGGCCCGCACGAGCCGTACCGCCAGTCGGAGCGCCACGACATCTACCGCGACGTCGCGGCGAAGCTGCTGGCCTCCGGGCACGCGTACGAGTCCTTCTCCACCAACGAGGAGGTCGACGCCCGCCGGCTGGCCGCCGGTCAGGACCCGAAGCTCGGTTACGACAACCACGACCGGTTCCTCACCGACGCGCAGAAGGCCGCCTTCCGCGCCGAGGGGCGTGAGCCGGTGCTGCGGCTGAAGATGCCCGACGAGGACCTCGTGTGGGACGACCTCGTGCGGGGTGAGATCCGCTTCGCCGCCGGGTCCGTGCCCGACTTCGTCCTCGTGCGGGCCAACGGCGTGCCGCTCTATCCGTTCGTCAATCCCGTCGACGACGCCCTGATGGGCATCACCGACGTCCTGCGGGGCGAGGACCTGCTGCCCTCCACCCCGCGTCAGCTGGCCCTCTACAAGGCGCTGACCGACATCGGCGTCGCCTCCGGGACCCCCCGGTTCGGCCACCTGCCCTACGTCACCGGCGAGGGCAACAAGAAGCTGTCCAAGCGGGACCCGCAGTCCAACCTGGACATCTACCGCGAGCGTGGCTTCCTGCCCGAGGGTCTGGCCAACTACCTGGCGCTGCTGGGCTGGTCGATCGCCGAGGACCGCGACATCTTCTCGATGGCCGAGATGGTCGAGGCCTTCGACGTGACCCGGGTGAGCGCCAATCCGGCACGCTTCGACCTGAAGAAGGCCGAGGCGATCAACGCCACCCACCTCCGGGCACTGCCCGTCGAGGACTTCATCTCCCGGGTCGTGCCCTTCCTGGCCGACGCCGGTGTGATCAGCGACCCCCCGACTCCCGAGCAGGACAGGGTGCTGCGCGCCATCGCCCCGATGGCCCAGGAGCGCATGATCGTGCTGTCCGACGCCGTCGGCCTGCTCCGGTTCCTGTTCGTCGACGACCTCGAGATCGAGGAGGCCGCGGCGGCCAAGCACCTGCGGCCGGAGGACGCCGAGATCCTCGACGCCGCAGCGGCGGCCCTCCGGGAGCTGCCCGAGTGGTCGACCCCCGCGATCGAGGAGGCGCTCAAGGCAGCCCTGGTCGAGGGACTCGGCCGCAAGCCCCGGCAGGCGTTCGGCCCGGTACGGGTGGCCATCAGCGGCCGCACCGTCTCCCCGCCGCTGTACGAGTCGATGGAGCTGCTGGGCCGCGAGCGCGCGCTGGACCGCCTGGCCGCCGCCCGGGTGCAGACCGAGCGGCCGTCCGCCGGATGACCTACCCCGGGGCGGGCGACGAGCCCTACCTGGGCCCGCCCCCGACCCGCCGGCCAGAGCGGTGGGAATCCGCGCCCACGCAGTGGCAACCCGCGCCGGGGCCGGTGCTGTGGGGGCAGCCCGCGCCTCCGCCACCTCCGCCACCCGTCATGCGCTGGGCCCCGCCGCCCGGCACCCCACCGCACGACGTCCCGCAGCCCTACCTGCTCGCCATGCGGTCGCGGGACTGGGCGTGGTGGCGGCCACTGCTGGGCCTGCTGCTCCTCGGCGTTGTGTACCTGGTCGCCGCCACCGTGGTCGTCGTCCTCACCCTGGCCACCGGGGTCGGCCCGGACTTCGCGCAGATGGACCTCGCCGACCCCCTCACGCTGCTGTTCACCAACCTGTCGCTGATCGTCGCCATCCCGGTGGTGTGGCTGGCCTGGATCACCGCCCATGGCATGAGCGGGTGCTGGTCCTCCTCGGTGCTGGCGCGGCTGCGCTGGCGGCTGGTGCTGCCGTACTCGCTGATGGCCCTGGGCACCATCGGCATCGGCATCGGCCTCTCGGTACTGGCCGGGTTCCTCGTGGGCGAGGAGCAGGTCACGGGGCCGGTCGCCTCGTTCGGCTGGCTGCTGCTCGTCGTCCTCCTCACCACGCCGCTGCAGTCGGCCGCGGAGGAGTACCTGTTCCGCGGGTACCTGAGCCAGTCGATCGCCGCGTGGGTGCGCCACCCCGCCGCCGGCGCGGTGATCGCCGGCGTCGTGACCGCCGCGCTGTTCTCCGCCGCGCACCTGCCCGCGGACGTGCCGACGTTCCTCGATCGCTTCGCGTTCGGGCTGGCGGCCTCGGCGGTGGCCTGGCTGACCGGGGGGCTGGAGGCGGCGATCGTGCTGCACGCGGTCAACAACGTGCTCGTGTTCGTGCTCGCCGGGGCGCTGGGGGAGGGGGTCGCCACCGAGAAGGTTCCCCAGGGGAGCGGCCTGCTCTTCCTGCTGGTGAGCCTGCTGGCCGTGGCCGCCTACGTCGCGGTGGTGGGGCGGTCCCGACGCCGGCTGCGACCCGAGACGCACACTGCGGCACTGGACCTGCGGACGCCGGGGGTCCCCGTGCCGGTCGCCGCCGGCTGACCCGCCGGCCCGGGGTGGGTCCACCGGCCCTCGGCCCGTCGGGTATCGTCTCCTGCGGCGCCGCGAGGTGCCACCCATGGGGTATGGGGTAATTGGCAGCCCGACGGTTTCTGGTTCCGTTAGTCTAGGTTCGAGTCCTGGTACCCCAGCGAGGAAGCTCGATCTCCTCCGCAGCAATGCACGGCCCCGTCGTCTAGCGGCCCAGGACGCCGCCCTCTCACGGCGGTAGCGAGGGTTCGAATCCCTTCGGGGCTACAGCACACGAGAGCCCCCGGCCTTCCCGGCCGGGGGCTGTCTGTTTTTCCGGCTGTTTTTCCGGCTGGGGGCTGGCCGCGTCTTCCGGCGATCCCCACCCCGCGCAGAGGGATGCGCCGGTCCGTGGCAGAATCGGCTGCGCACGGCCCCGTCGTCTAGCGGCCTAGGACGCCGCCCTCTCACGGCGGTAGCGAGGGTTCGAATCCCTTCGGGGCTACAGCACACGAGAGCCCCTGGCCTTCCGGCCGGGGGCTCTCGCAGTTCCCTGCACGAGTGGCCCGTGATCATTCGCGGGCTGGGGTCGTTGAGCTCCTCACGCTCAGTGACGGTGGCAGAGGGGTGGACATACGGTGATCCGGACGAGTCGTCGCCTGGCCGACGGCCGGGAGATCCTGTACTTCGATCGCGAGCCCGTCGCGCGGAACGCGACGGATCCGCGCGGCCTCGCGCCGGTCGCCACGCACTCACAGTCGCGCTGGGACGCGCTGCTGGGGGAGTGGGTGGTCATCGCCTCCCACCGGCAGACCCGCACCTTCCTGCCGCCGGCCGACCAGTGCCCGTTGTGCCCGTCGCGGCCCGGCCGCCCCACCGAGGTGCCGGAGAGCGACTACCAGGTCGTCGTCTTCGAGAACCGGTTCCCGTCGCTGGCGACGAACGTGGTGAGGGACGTGCCGCCGCACGCCCCCGGGGACCCCCTGGCCGAGCTTCGTCCCGGCTTCGGCCGGTGCGAGGTCGTCTGCTTCACCAGCGAGCACGACCGCGTCTTCGCCGAGCTGGGCCGGGACCGTGCACGGCTGGTCGTCGACGTCTGGGCCGAGCGGACGGCGGAGCTCAGCGCGCTCGACGGCGTGGCGCAGGTGTACTGCTTCGAGAACCACGGCGAAGAGATCGGGGTGACGCTGTCGCACCCCCACGGCCAGATCTACGCCTACCCGTTCGTGGCGCCGCGGGTCGAGAAGGTGCTCGCCTCCGTCCGCCGGCACCGGGAGGCGACCGGTGGCGACCTGTTCGCCGAGATCGTTGCTGCCGAGCGCTCGGGACCGCGGGTCGTCGCGGGCAACGAGCACTGGACCGCCTTCGTCCCGGCCGCCGCCCGGTGGCCGTACGAGGTGCAGCTGTTCCCGGTCCGCAAGGTGCCCGACCTGCCGGCCCTCACCGACGAGGAGCGCGACGCGTTCGTCGACGTCTACCTCGACGTGCTCGCCCGGTTCGCCCGCCGGTTCGACACCCCGATGCCCTACATCGCCTCCTGGAACCAGGCCCCGGTCCACGAGGGCCGGGAGGACTGGTGGCTGCACCTTCAGCTGTTCTCGCTGCTGCGTGCGCCCGGGAAGATGAAGTACCTGGCCGGCTCGGAGTCGGGCATGGGCGCGTTCATCACCGACACGAACCCCGAGGACGTCGCCGAGCAGCTGCGCGCCGTGGTGGTGGCATGAACGACCGGCAGTCCGCCGAACGCGCCCGGCAGACGTTCACCGAGCGCTTCGGTGCGGCGCCCGAGGGCGTGTGGGCCGCGCCGGGCCGGGTCAACGTCATCGGCGAGCACACCGACTACAACGGCGGCTTCGTGCTGCCCGTGGCACTGCCGCACACCACCCGCGCCGCGGTCGCCCGGCGCGACGACGGGCTGGTCGCGTTGGCCTCGCTGCAGCACCCGGAGAAGGCCGTCGAGATCGACCTCGCCGACCTGCGCCCCGGGCATCCGGCCGGCTGGGCTGCGTACCCGGCCGGTGTCGTCCACGAGCTCCGGGACCGGCTGCCCCAGGGCCTGAGCATCCTGGTCGACGGCGACGTCCCCTCGGGTGCGGGGCTGTCCTCGTCGGCGGCGCTGGAGTGCGCGGTCGCCCTCGCGCTGCGCGACCTGCTCGGCCTGGACCTCGACCTGACCGACCTGGTCGACGTGGCCCGCCGCGCGGAGAACGACTTCGTCGGCGCCCCCACGGGGATCCTCGACCAGTCGGCCTCCTTGCTGTGCACGGCGGAGCACGCGCTGTTCCTCGACACCCGCGACCGGAACAGCGAGCAGGTGCCCTTCGCCCTGGCCGCCGCGGGGCTGGCCCTGCTGGTGATCGACTCCGGCACGACCCACGATCACGCCGAAGGCGGGTACGGCGATCGCCGCCGCGAGTGCGAGGCGGCGGCCGATCGTCTGGGCGTGGGCCTGCTCCGGGAGATCGACGACGTCGCCGGCCTCGGCGTCCTCGCCGACGGCACCCCCGAGGGGGACGTGCTGCTGCGCCGGGCGCGGCACATCGTCACCGAGAACGCACGGGTGCTCGAGGTCGTCGCCGCTCTGCGTGGGGACGCCGACCCGCGGACGATCGGCCCCGTCCTCACCGCGGGGCACGAGTCCCTCCGCGACGACTTCGAGATCTCCGTCCCGCTGCTGGACGCCACCGTGCAGGCGGCCGTCGAGGCGGGGGCGCACGGTGCCCGCATGGTGGGCGGCGGGTTCGGGGGCAGCGCGATCGCCCTCGTCGAGGCCGACGCGGTCGACGCCGTGACCGCGGCGGTCACCGCGCGGTTCGCCCGCGAGGGGCAGGCAGCGCCCCGCACGTTCGTCACGGTCCCGTCGGCCGGCGCCCGCCGCCTGGCCTGAGCGACCCGACCCGAGAGGGGGAACAGCGTGGGCGACACGCTGAGACTGGGCGCCTCGTTCGTCGACTACCTGCTCGTCGTCTACTTGGCCGTCGTCCTGCTGATCGGTGTCGCCGCCCGGCGGCGGGTGCCGGACAGCCTGGACTTCTTCCTGTCCGACCGGTCCCTGCCGGGCCTGGTGACCGGCCTGGCGTTCATCTCCGCCACCTGGGCGCGGTCGGTCCGGCGGGTCGACTCGTGTCGCGCGGAAAACTCGTTGGCCTGTCCTCGGGGCTGCGGAAGCAGACTCCGGCGCAGGCGTCAACGCACTCACGATCGGTGAGGCGCCCGGTGGCTTCCGCGAGAAGGTCGCCCTCGGGGGTCCATTGCCGCAGGACAAACGGCTGTCGCTATCTGTAACGACATCTCTGTCCTCTGGCATGTCGCTCAGCGTTCGACAGCGACCGTTCCACTTGCTAGTGACGCTTCGGCTCCAGGGCTCGTCTGGACGGCCTGACCGCTGCGGCCTGAAGCCGCCCTGTGTCCCAGAGCGGCCCACTAAGGGACACCGGGTCACCCTGCTGGAACGAAGGCGCATGTGTCTCCGAGGCCGCCTCCGGTGCTGAGGCTGGATGCGGCAGCCGCCGGGGGCTGTTTCAGCGCCTGGACTCGTCGGGCTGGTCCAGTTCGCGGCTGGCGGCTTCGAGGACGGCCTCGCGGACACGGTCGAGTGTGGTGGAGCGCAGCCGCCACTGCTGCCAGTACAGGACGACGTCCACCGCGGCGGCCGGGTCGAGGGCGACCAGCTCCGCCGTCACTCCTCGCGCCTGGAGGTCGGGCACCATGCCCCAGCCCAGGCCGAGGGTGACGGCGGCGACGTAGTCGGCCGAGGCGGGGACGTAGTGCACCGGTGGGGCGACGTCGTGGCCAGCGTGCGCGTGCAGATAGCGGTGCTGCAGGTCGTCCTTGCGGTCGAAGACGACGACCGGTGCTCGTGCGAGCGCCTCGGGGGTGGGGCCGTCGGGGAACCAGCGCCGCGCGAAACTGGGGGTGGCCATCGGCCGGTAGCGCATGCCGCCCAGGCGGGTGGAGGTGCAGCCGGGCACCGGGTCGGCGTCGGCGGTCACCGCCGCCATGACCGTGCCGGCGCGCAGTAGGGCGCTGGTGTGATCTTGGTCCTCGCGGTACAGATCGAAGCAGACGTCGCCGGCCAGCGGCGTCAGCGCGGGCAGCACCCAGGTGGCCATCGAGTCGGCGTTGACCGCGATCGGCAGGGTGGGCACGCGCTCGGGCGAGGGGTCACCACCGAGCTCGCGGGCGACGTCAGCGGTGAGAAGATCGACTTGCCGGGCCAGGCGCAGCACTGCCTGGCCGGACTCGGTGACCTGCACTGGCTTGGTGCGTACCAGCAGGATCCGGCCCGTCGCGCCCTCCAGCGCGCGCAATCGCTGGCTGATCGCCGATGGGGTGAGGTGCAGCGCCCGGGCGGCAGCCTCCAGCGTGCCCCCGCGGACGGTGGCATCCAGCGCCCGCAACTGTGCCAGGTCCAGATCCATGAACAGCAACGCTAATGATGAGTGAAAATGTTGAGCTGGGCCCCGCCGCCGGTTGGTTCGTAGCGTCGACCGTGTGCTGACCACCCCGGCGTTGCCTGCCGTCTTGTCCGGGCTCGCGTTGGGCCTAGCGCTGATCGTCGCAATCGGCGCCCAGAACGCCTTCGTCCTGCGACAGGGCCTCCGCCTGGAGCACGTGGCCGTGGTGGTGGCGGTGTGCGCACTCTCCGACCTCGTGCTGATCGTCGCCGGGGTGCTGGGCGCCGGCGCGGCCCTGTCGCGGGTGCCGTGGCTCATTCCGGTGGTGTGCTTCGCCGGGGCGGCGTTTCTGCTCGGCTACGGCGTGCTGGCCGCACGACGGGCGCTGCGTCCCGACGCGTTGCTGCCGGACGCGGCCGGCGCACGCACCGGTCTCGCAGTGACCGTCGGCACGTGCTTGGCCCTGACCTGGCTCAATCCGCACGTCTACCTGGACACGGTGGTGCTGCTCGGCTCGATGGCCTCGACGTACGGCGAGCACCGGTGGCAGTTCGCCGCTGGTGCGGGTCTCGGCAGCACGATCTGGTTCACCGGCCTCGGGTACGGCGCCCGCCTGCTCCGGCCGGTGTTCGCCCGCCCGGCGGCCTGGCGGGTCCTCGACGGCGGCATCGCCGTCGTCATGGCAGCCCTCGCCGTCTCCCTGACTGTCCGCGGCGTCATGGGGACCTGAGTCCGGCAGTGTTGTGTTCGCGTGTGAGATTCCGGTGTCACCTTCAGCGGTCACCGGCTGACCTTCTGGAGGACCCGTGATCGACGTCGAGCTCCCACCCGGACCCGCGGCGGATGCGCTCGCCCGGGGGTTCGCCGCGTGCCTGTCATCGGTCACCGAGGTGCCGGTGACCGACCTGCCGCTGCCTGAAGACGACCTGGCGCACGCACTGGGCGCCTGGCGGAGCTGGCTGGCCGAGCACGGGTCGGGGCTGGTGCCCATCGCCGACCCCGTGCGCTTCCAGTGGGCCGGGTGGTGGATCGCCGTCGTGGAGGGCCCTGCCGGGCCGGCAGGCGGCCGGCACGTCAATGGGGCAGAGGTGGCCGTGCTGGCGTTCGGCACGCCGCCGGGCGTTGTGCTCAGCCCGCAGGCGCCCGCGCTGCTGGGCCGGGCCACCGCGGACCTGCGCATCCGTGAGGCCTACGCCGTCGCCTCCCTCGATCCGGTGCTGCACCGGCAGTCGGCCGAAGCGGACCTACACGGCACCATCGAAGGCCTCGCCGTGGCACCCGCCGCGGAGGCGCCGATGCAACTGCTCGAAGTCGCGCAGGCCCGCTCCGGGCGCGGGTTGGACGGGGACCGCTACGCCGCGGGAGCCGGCACCTTCACCCCCCGCGCCGGACGGCGCCCCGGCTACGACCTGACCCTGATCGCCGCCGAGGTCCTCGACGAGATGGCCGCGGCCGGGCAGACCCTGGACTTCGCCGGCACCAGGCGCAACGTCCTCACCCGCGGCATCGATGTCAACGCTTTCGTCGGGCGGCGCTTCCGCATCGGGGACGTGCTGTGCGAAGGGCGCCGGCTGTGCGAGCCCTGCGTCCACCTCGACCGGCTCAGCGGACCGGGGATCCTGCGGCCGCTGATCCACCGCGGCGGCCTGCGTGCCGACGTCCTCACCGATGGCGAGATCCGCCTGGGAGAGTCGGTCCACTCCGCCTGATCGGACGCAGTCGGGCGGGTTGTCTCAGAGGCCGCCCTCCGTCCCATAGCGGCCCATTTAGGGACGCTGGCGAGTAGCGATTCGGTAGACATTGATGCTGGAGATCAACAGACCCAGGGAGGCGAGCCCGAGGCCGGCCGATGTGACGGCGGGAGCCCCCGTGGCGCCCGAGACCGCGCACACGACAAGGCCGGACAACGCCAAGACCGCTATGGCACCGGCGGCCCATGCCCCGAACGACTTTCGACTGCCCACGGTGATCGCTCAAGGTCCAGGCCCCTCAACACTGCAACGGCGGAGATCAGCGATTCAGTCGTTCGGGTCAGAGCCGGGCGCCTCGAAGCGGCCTTCCGGGAGCCCACGGCGACGTCGCTCTGAGCTGCTCACTATGGGCGGGTCAGCGCGTAGGCGGCGCGGGCAACCGCTTCATTCGGAGCCAGAGGATCACAACTACGCCCGATCCTGATATCGCGCCGCCGACGAGGGTCTGCAGGTTGGTAGACCAGTCCGTGAACGCGACAACGAGCAGAGCGACACCAACGGCCCAGCAGAGCCCTAGCGCTGCAGTGATGACCATCCAGGTGGTCCGCTCGTTCACACCACCAGAATGGCCCAGGCACAAGCTCCAAGGCGAACGGGTCTGCGCAGCTCCTCTGAACGGGTGATCTCCGACAGCCCGACGAAGTGTCCCTAAAGCCGCCATTTAGGGACAGCACAGTTGCTCCGGTGCCCCAGTGGAAGAGCGGTCCAGGTCCGGTGGGTCCCGTCCAGGCGGCTCGCTACGAGTGGCGGGCGGCCGGAGGTCGCACGTCCGATGGTCGCAGCCGCGTGATCAAAGTCGGAGACCCGCGACGTGCGCGCTTGCTTCCGCGCCGGCCGACCTCGCGACCGGTGTCCGAAAGGACCAACTCCTCTGCCACCACCCGGTCGTCCCGCTTCCAGACCTGGTGGTCCAGCGGCCGGCTTAGTTGCCGCGCGAGCCAAGAGACCGCCACCTCGGCGGCCTCGTCGTCGGTCATGGGCACACCACGAACGACAAGCGCCTCTTCGTCCCGCTCGTCGAAGTCATCCCAGAGGTAGGTGTCTCCTCAATAGCCGCCGAGGAGGCCGTCGTCCCAGCGGATCTGGATGCGGTTGGTGATGACGGGCCACTTCCCGTCGGGAACCTCCGGAACGTCCACCATCAGGAGGCAGCCGGCGTAGTCGGTCTCCCAGGTCTCGCCCGGCCCTACGAGGTGCGCGAGCCGCTCGGAGGCGAGGGCCCGAACGCGGTCGAGGAACGGCGTCGTTCTGTCGCTCGGAAACCACTCGGTCGCGTTCTGGCGGGAACCCACGTCTGGCAGTCTCGTGCATCACGGCGGCGGACTCTGTACCTGTCCCACAACCCGCCCTGTGTCCCATAGCGGCCCACTCAGGGCTACTCGTTCGAGACGCTGCTGCTGATGGCGCCCCGTCGGCGACCGAACACACCGGGCGCGGACGGGCGCTGATGGCCTGTCAGCCAGTAGGTGTGGCGGCTTCCTCCGATGCCGGCATGAGCCCCACCTGGGTGAGGAAATCGGCCATGTTCCAGTAGTTCTTCTCCTCGACGACCTTGCCGTCGCGGCGCCCGCCGATCGAGACCCCGGAGATCTGGAACCGCTGACCGGTGGCGGGAAGCCCACGCTCCTCGTCGCCGCGGTCGTGGGTGCCCAACATGGTCCACTCCGTGGCAAACGCCTCGTCCGTGGCCACAGCTTGCCCCCACTCAAAGCGGTAGTCGCTGGAGAAGTTCGTCTGCAGGCCGGCGACGTACTCGCGCACCGCCGACTTGCCTTCCAGGCGTTCGCCAAGAGTCACATCGGTGTAGACGACGTCATCACTCATGAACCCGAGCACCGACTCGGGGTCACGGGAACCCCACGCGTCGTTGTACGCCCGGATCCAGTCGGCCGGCGCACTGGCTGCGCCTGTACTACTGCCCATGTCCAACACTCCCAGGGTGGGTTCGAAGGCCTCCGTGAAGCCAAAAGCTAGCCGCCCCTGAAGCTCGTCAGTAGAGCCCAAAGGCAGCGCGGCGTAGCGACCGCACGGGCGCCAGCAACTCAGTCTGACGATCAACGTCCGGTCCCAGATCGGCCACTGCCGCGGGTGAGGCACCCCGGTGGTGGTGTTGCCCAGCAGCCGAGTTGGACTGTCCCTAATGGGGCTGCATCCGGTGGGTTTGCAGCAGGATCCGGGTGTCCGAGCCGCGGCGGGTGAGCACTCCGTGTCCCGGGTCCGCTTCTCGAGGCCCTGCTTCAGACCGTGCCTCCGCCGGTTGGTGAGGAGGAGCGGATGGCCGGTGGGATGGCGTGCCTCGAGCACTGATCCATTAGGTCGCCACGGTCTTCTCCTCCAGGGTCGGATGCAGCTGGTGTCGAACCGGAGGAGGTCTGTGCGCGGTGTTGTTCCTGGGAAACGACTGGGCCGAGGCCCATCACGACGTCGAGCTCGTCGACGAGTCCGGGCGACGGCTGGCCCGACGGCGATTGCCCGAGGCGTCGAGGGGCTGGCGGCGCTGCACGCCCTGGTCGCCGACCATCTCGATGAGCACGCCGAGCCCGACCAGGTCGTCGTCGGCATCGAGACCGATCGCGGACCATGGGTCTCTGCACTGATCGCCGCCGGCTACACCGTCTACGCAATCAATCCCCGGCAGGTGGCCCGCTACCGGGAGCGGCACGGCACCGCCGGTGCCAAGAGCGACCCCGGCGACGCGCACGTGTTGGCCGAGCTGGTCCGCCTGGATCGGGCCCACCACCGTCCGGTGGCCGGGGACTCGGCGCTGGCCGAGCACGTCAAGGTGCTCACCCGCACCCATCAGTCGCTGATCTGGTCCCGGCAGCGGCAGACCAACGCGCTGCGCTCGATGCTGCGCGAGTTCTATCCGGCCGCGCTGGCCGCCTTCGGCGAGGACCTGGCCAGCCGGGAGGCCATGGCGATCCTGGCGCTCGCTCCCTCACCCGAAGGGGGCCGCCGCCTCTCGCTGAGCAAGATCGCCGCCGCGCTGCGCCGCGCCGGCCGGCAGCGCGGCATCGAGGCCTCGGCCGAGCGGATCCAGGCCGCGCTGCGTGCCCCGCAGCTGGAGGCCCACCCGGGCGTGGTCAGCGCCTACGGCGCCGCGGTGCGCTCACTGGTCGCCGTGATCGACGCCCTCGTCACGCAGATCGAGGTGCTGCGGGCTGAGGTGGAGGCGGGTTTTGGCCGGCACCCGGACGCTGAGATCTACCTGAGCCAGCCCGGGCTCGGGCCGATCCTGGGCGCCCGGGTGCTCGCCGAGTTCGGAGACGACCCCACCCGCTACGCCGATGCCAAGGGCCGCAAGAACTACTCGGGCATGGCCCCCATCACCCGCGCCTCTGGCACCCGACGGACGGTGCTGGCCCGCCCCGCCCGCAACCGCCGCCTGGCCAACGCCCTCTACTGGCAGGCCTTCGCCGCCCTCAGCAGCTCGCCGGGAGCGCGGGCCTACTACGACGCCCAGCGCGCCCGCGGAGCCACCCATCACCAGGCCCTGCGTTCTCTATCCAACCGACTCGTCGGCATCCTGCACGGCTGCCTGCGCCACCACACCGGCTACGACGAAGCCATCGCCTGGCACACCGACTCCAGCTCCCAGGAGGCAGCCGCTTGACGGCTTAGGACCGTGGGATGTCTGAAGCCGCCTTCTGTCTCGGAGCCGCGCACTCGCTTGAAGTAGCACGCATGGCCGCGTCCGAGGAATCCGCACGACTGCAACGGGGCGCGAGGCGGTCGGCGTCACCGCTTCAGGGCACCAAGACCAGCTTTCCGCGGACGTGGCCGTTCTGACTGATGCGGTAGGCCTCCGCGGCCCGGTCGAAGGGGAAGGTCTGCACCTTGATGACGAGTTTGTTCTGCGCCAGGAGTTCGGCCACCTCCGCCAAGGCCTCCATCGGTCTGCTGTCCTCGCCGCCCCCGGTGACCCGCGCTCCAGCCTGACCGGCCGCGAAGTTGGCGATGGACAGCACCCGGGACGGCTCGGAGACCAGGCTCGTCAGCTGCTCGATGGGTGTCTTGCCCGCGACGTCGAAGACTGCGTCGACCTGCCCGCCGGTCGCGGCCCGCACGCGATCGGCGACGCCCTCCCCATAGCGCACCGGGATCGCCCCGACCTCCCGCAGGTAGTCCTGGTTGGCCTCGCTGGCCGACGCGACCACCCGCGCCCCTCGCGCGAGGGCCATCTGTACCGCGACCGCGCCCACCCCGCCGGCGCCGCCATCGATGAAGACGGTGTCGCCGCCCTGGACGCCGAGCAGGCGCAGAGCGCGTTCACCGGTCTCCCCGGCCACGCCGGCCGCGGCAGCCACCGCCCAGTCGACCGACGGCGGTTTGCGCGCCCAGGAGTCCAGCACGGCGTACTGCGCGTGGGTGTTCTGGCCGCGGCCGAACACGTCATCCCCCACGGAGACGTCGCCGACCTCCGGGCCGATCTCGTCCACCACGCCGGCGGCGTCGTAGCCGAGGTACCCCGTTTCGGTCAGCGGTTGGCCGCCGGACATGGCCCCGCTCAAGAGCTTCCAGTCGAGGGGGTTCACGCTGGCCGCCCGCACGGCGATCCGCACCTGACCCGCGCCCGCGTGGGGATCGGGAGCGTCGGCCCAGCTCAGGACCTCCGGGCCCCCGTAGCTGGCGAACTGCAGGGCTTGCATCCGGCCAGTGTTGCCCCGACGGGCGCCGACCACCACCACCTCCTGCCCGTCCGCCTCGAGGGCCCCGTCGACCGACGGCTGCCCAAGCCGGTGCAGCCCCACGGGTCCTTGACCCCTGCCGTCCTTGAGCGGCCCACTCAGACATCCCACGGGTCTAAGCCGTCAAGCGGCGTCGGCGTGCTCTGCTCCGAGGTGCCAGGCGGTGGCCTCGTCGTAGCGGCTGTGGTGGTGCAGGCAGCCGTGCAGGATGCCGACGAGCCTGTTGGCCAGGGCGCGAAGGGCCTGGTGGTGGGTAGCGCCGCGGGCGCGTTGTCGGTCGTAGTACTCGCGGGCTCCGGGTGAGACGCCGATGGCGGTGAAGGCCTGGTGGTAGAGGGCGTCGGCGAGCCGGCGGTTGCGGGCGTAGCGGGCGAGAACGACCCGGCGGGTGCCGGAGGCTCGGGTGATCGGGGCCATCCCGGAGTAGTTCTTCCGGGCCTTGGGGTCGGCGTAGCGGTGCGGGTCGTCTCCGAACTCGGAAAGCACCCGGGCGCCGAGGATCGTCCCGAGCCCGGGCTGGCTCAGGTAGATCTCAGCGTCCGGGTGCTGGCCAAAACCCGTCTCCACCTCGGCTCGCAGCCCCTCGGTCTGGGTGACCAGCTCGGCGATCACCGCGACCAGCGAGCGCACCGCGGCGG
>JAOPUS010000326.1 GCA_025963345.1 Blastococcus sp.
TCGGCCGCACCTCCTCGACCAGCACCGGACAGGCGACGCCGCGGAACCTGTTCGGCTTCAAGGACGGCACGAACAACCTCAAGGCCGAGAACGACCAGGCGCTGGACCGCTTCGTCTGGGTGGGCGAGGGCGACGACGGCGCCGACTGGCTGGCCGGCGGGTCCTACCTGGTCAGCCGGCGGATCCGGATGCTCATCGAGCCCTGGGACACCTCCACGCTCAACGAGCAGGAGCAGACCATCGGCCGGACCAAGGGTGCCGGTGCCCCCCTCGGACAGCGCACGGAGTTCGACCCGGTCGACTTCACCAAGCAGGCCGACGGGGAGCCCGCCGTCCCCCTGACGTCGCACGTCTTCCTCGCCAACCCGACCAACGCGGGGACGGCGATCCTGCGCCGCGGCTACAGCTTCGTCGACGGCTCCGACGGCCTTGGTCGGCTGGACGCCGGGTTGTTCTTCATCGCCTACCAGCGCGACCCGGAGAGCGGATTCGTCCAGGTGCAGCGCAACCTGCGGGCGGACGCGATGAACGAGTACATACGGCACACGTCCTCGGCCGTCTTCGCCTGCCCGCCGGGTCTGCGCGGCGACGACGACTGGTGGGGCCGGCCGCTCTTCGCCGGCTGATCGGACGTGGGTGCGTGGCCGGTCCGGTACGCCCAGCGATCGGCGCGCCGCCCACGCGGCGCGGCGGCGCGGATCACACCGGCAGATCGAGCCCTCGGAGCCGCGCCCGCGTTGAACATGTGTAACCCCCCCTCTCTGTGGACAGAGAGGGGACGGGGGACAACCGCGTGGACCCCCGTCCGCATCGGAGCGGGCCGCGCGCAGAGGCAGGACAGGCGAGGAGTGACCTCCGTGGTCGAACCGGGACGACGGTGCCTGGGCGACCGCTACGAACTGCACCAGTTGATCGCCGCCGGCGGGATGGGCCAGGTCTGGCGGGCCACCGACATCGCCCTGCACCGGTCGGTCGCGGTCAAGGTGCTGCGCAGCGAGTACACCGGCGACCCGAGCTTCCTCGACCGGTTCCGCGCCGAGGCCCAGCACGCCGCCTCCTTGAGCCACCCCAACATCGCCGCCGTCTTCGACTACGGCGAGGAGATCGCCCAGGACGGCACCGGCGAGACGCTGGCCTACCTGGTCATGGAGCTCGTCGAGGGTGAGCCGCTGTCGGCACTGGTGGCCCGGGAGGGCCCGCTGGACACCGCGACCACGCTCTCGCTCCTCCGGCAGACCGCCTTCGGCCTCGGTGAGGCGCACCAGGCGGGCATGGTGCACCGCGACGTCAAGCCCGGGAACATCCTGGTCCGCCCCGACGGCAGCGTGAAGATCACCGACTTCGGCATCGCGTGGTCGGCCCGCAGCGTCGCGCTGACCCGCACCGGGCAGGTCATCGGCACCCCCCAGTACCTCTCCCCCGAGCAGGCCGAGGGCCGGCTCGCCACACCGGCCAGCGACGTCTACGCCCTGGGCCTGATCGGCTACGAGTGCCTGACCGGGCACCCGGCCTTCGACGGCGACAACGCGGTCACCATCGCGCTCAAGCAGGTGCGTCAGGACCCCGAGCCGCTGCCCGGCGAGCTCCCGCTCGACGTGCGGCAGCTGATCACCCGGTCACTGGTCAAGGACCCCGCCGGCCGCCTCCCCGACGGCGCGGCCTTCGCCGCCGCGATCGACGACATCCTGGCCGGGCGGCCGCTGCCCGCGGCTCCGCCCACGGTCGCCGTCCCCGCGCCCCGGCCCTCCGTCGCCCGACCGCCGGTCGCACGCCGCCGCACCAGCGTCGCCATGGTGCTGCTGCCGATCCTCGGGCTGCTGGCCGGCGCGGGCATCGCCGTCGTCCTGCTCCAGGCGCTGTCCGGCAACGGTGGCTCAGGTTCCCCGGCCGAGGCCGCCGAGCAGCGGCAGGCGGGCAGCATCGTGCTCGACGCGCAGGACTACGTCGGCCGGCCGCTGAACGACGTGACCGGGCGGTTGACGGCCCTGGGTCTGCGCGTCCAGCTGCAGTCCGAGGTCAGGGACGACGTGGTGCCCGACCAGGTGACCGGTGTCTCCCCGCAGGGCCGGCCGCTGGAGTCCGGGGACACCGTGGTCGTCACCTACGCCGTTGCCCAGGCGGGGGGCGGCGCCCGGCCCGACGGCACCGTGGTCACCGGTGTGTCCGTCCGTGGCGGACCCTCCTCCGCTGGCGGGTCCGGGAGCCTCGTGGACGGGGCCGCCACCTCATCCACGGCCGGCGACACGGCCGCGACCGCGACCACCCTGCCCGCGACGCCGACCGGGCCGCAACCGACCGAGACGTCGACGTCGGCGAGCCAGACCACGAGCACGAGCGAGACTTCCACCTCGTCGTCGTCGGCCTCGACGAGCACGTCGACCGCGCCCCCGCAATGAGCTGACCGCGGCTGCCCTCGTACCGGTCGCCACGTGGAAAGATCCGCGGACGGCCGGACGTACCGGTTCTCCGTAGGCCGAGGAGTCCTCGTTCCGACCGATTACGGCGCCATCTTCCGGTCGATGCCCACGCCCTACCTGGTGATGACGCCGGACCTCGTCATCGCCGACGCGAACCCCGTGTATCTCGCCACCACCGGCCGCGCCCTCGAGGAGATCGTCGGGCGGCCGCTGTTCGAGGTGTTCCCCGGCAACCCCAACGAGACCGATCCCGACGGCGGCGAGGGCAAGGTCCGGGCCTCCCTCGAGCGGGCCCGGGACACCGGCCGCATCGACACGATGGAGCTGCAGGAGTACGACATCCCCGACGGGCGGGGCGGGTTCGACAAGCGATTCTGGAGCCTGATCAGCATCCCGGTGCTCGACGGGACGGGCGTGTGTCGCCACGTTATCCAGCGGGCCGAGGACATCACCGACTACGTCCTCGACCAGCGGCAGGGCGGCGACGACCGCACCCGCGGTGCGGAATGGCATCGGCGGGTGCTCGAGGTCGAGTCCGATCTGTATGCCCGGGGCCTGGAGCTGACCGCCTCGCGGGAGGCGGAGCTGGCCACCGCACGACGGCTCGCTGCCCTGGCCGGCGTCGCGCTGGACCTCGCCGCGGCCGACACCGTCGACGACCTGACCCGCATCGTCACCGCCACCGGGCTCGGGGCGCTGGGCGCGCGCGGGGCGGCGATCGCCGTCCGCGACGACGCCGACCTCCTGCATGCGGTGGCCACCCCGAGCCTCGGCGCCGAGGCGCAGCGCCGGTACGGCGTGATGTCCCTCGACGGGCCCTTCCCCGCTTGTGCGGCCGCGCGCACCGGCCGCGCGGTGATCCTGCCCGACCGCGCCGCCGCGCTCGTCTTCTCGCCCGGGATGGCGGAGGTTCTCGACGCGACGGGGACCGAGGCGTGGATCGGGCTCCCCCTGCAGGCGGGCAACCGCATCCTGGGATCGCTCAGCGTCGGCTGGGCGGAGCGGCACGTCTTCACCTCGCAGGACGTCGAACTGCTGGAGGCGTTCGCGGCCCAGTGCGCCCAGGTGCTCGACCGGATCCAGACGCGGGCGGCCGAGCGGGCCGCCTACGCCGCCGCGCAGGGGATGGCCGAGGCGCTCCAGCGCAGTCTGCTCACCGAGCCCCCGCAGGCCGACGACCTCGAGATCGCCGTCCGCTACCTCCCGGCGGCCGAGCGGGCCCAGGTGGGCGGCGACTGGTACGACGCCTTCCAGGTGGGCGACGGCAGCACGATGCTGGTCATCGGTGACGTCACCGGGCACGACCGGTACGCCGCTGCGGCGATGGCCCAGGTCCGCAACGTGCTGCGCGGGGTGGCGCACAGCCAGCCGGAGTCACCGGCCCGGGTGCTGGCCGCACTGGACCGGGCGATGGGCGACCTCGCGGTCGGAACCCTGGCCACCGCCGTCCTGGCCCGCGTCGAACGCTGGGGGCCGGAGGAGGCTCCGGGCCAGCGTCTGCTGCGCTGGTCGAATGCCGGTCACCCCGCGCCGCTGCTGATCGGGTGCGACGGCTCGGTGACGCTGCTGGAGCGGGTGCCCAACCTGCTGCTGGGAGTGGATCCCCGCTCTGCGCGGGTGGAGCACGCGGTGATCCTCCCGCCGGGGGCGACGTTGCTGCTCTACACCGACGGGCTGGTGGAACGGCGCGGCACGAACCTGGACGACGGCGTCGAGTGGCTGCGCCAGGAGGCGGAGAAGCTGGCCGACCTGCCCCTCGACGAGTTCTGCGACCGGCTGCTGGCCGGACTCCCCGAGGCCCTGGACGACGACGTCGCCATCCTCGCTCTGCGCTCGTACCCGGATCGGGCCTGACCGGCGCCGGTCAGCTCTTCCGGCCGGGGCCGATCCAGAGTGCGCCGCCCAGGGCACCCAGCGCCGCGGTGAGCAGGAAGCCCCGGTCACTGGCCACGACCGGCAGCACGACCAGGAGCCAGAAGACCGCGAGGCCGACCAGGCCGCCGGCCGCGATCCGCCACACCGCGCTCGACCGGAGCGTGCTGCCGGACGGGTAGGAGGCGGCGAAGGCCAGCACTCCCAGGACGCCGCACAGCGTGGCGAACCCCGACCACAGCCGGACGGCCGACCAGTAGGACTCGACGCCGAAGTCGAGGGACAGGCCCAGCTCGAGCAGCACCAGGGACAGCACGGCCAGACCGAGGGCGAGAACGGCGGCGCGGTCGCGGGGCGCGCGTACCCGGCGCTCCTTCTCCGGCCGGCCCGGCGCGTCGTCGGCCTCGAGCGTGTCGGGCCAGACGGGCACCGCGGTCTCGGTCGCCACCCGCTGGACCGGGGGAGGTGGGGGCGGCGGCGCCGGGGCGGCCGGGGGCGGGACTGGCGGGGTGCCGAGGCCAGGCAGTCCGGGGACGAAGTCGACCGGGCCCGTCGGCTGCGGGGCGTCCATGGGGACGGGTGCCGGCGCGACGGCGTCCGGGTGCGGCGGCAGTTGCTTCGTGGCGCCGTGCTGACCGGCGCCGGCCGGCTGCACGACCGGGATCTCCTGCGTGGACGGCTGAGCCGGACCGACGGGATCCACGGGCGGCTGGGGGTCGGACGGCGAGCTCACGGGTCCTCCTTGCGCGCTCCGGGGGTCCGCAGATCGGACCGCTCCGACCTGCACGGTAACGGCGGGGGCGGAAGTGCTCGGTGAGGCGCCCCGGAGAGCGCCGCCCTAGGGTCGGCCACCGTGAGTGAGCGTGCGAGCCCACGCATGGACACAGCAGCGCCGCGAACGCGGCCGACGAGCGCCAGCGAGGAGGACCAGTGAGCGCGCGAGCCGGAATCGTCGTGACGGGAACCGAGGTGCTCACGGGACGGGTGACCGACCGCAACGGGCCGTGGTTGGCCGAGCAGCTGCGGCAGCTGGGCGTCGACGTCGGGCACGTCGTCCTGGTGGGGGACCGGCCGGAGGACATGCAGGGCGCGCTCGCGTTCCTGGCCGGCACCGGCGTCTCCCTCGTGATCACCTCCGGCGGGCTGGGCCCCACGGCCGACGATCTCACCGCCGAGGTGGTCGGGGAGTTCCAGGGCCGCCCGTCAGCTGTCGACCCGGCCCTGGAGCAGCGGATCGCTGTGGTCGTCGAGCGGTTGATGGCCCGGCGCGGCTGGCGGGCCGATCCCGACGCGACGGCGGCAGGTGTCCGGAAGCAGGCGCAGGTGCCGGGTGGCGCCATGGTCCTGGAGCCGGTGGGCACCGCACCGGGACTCGTCGTCCCCCCGTCCGACGGGCGCGACGGGCCGACCGTCCTCGTCCTGCCCGGTCCGCCGTCGGAGCTGCAGGGCATGTGGCCGGCTGCGGTCGCCGCCGAACCCGTCCAGCAGGCCCTCGCCGGCCGGACGGAACTGCGGCAGGAGACCGTCCGGCTCTGGGGCACCCTCGAGGCGGAGCTGGCGGTCGTCCTGCGCGACCACGACGCCGAGTTGTCCGGGCTCGAGGTCACCACCTGCATCCGGGAGGGAGAGCTGGAGATCGTCACCCGCTACGCCCCCGAGGCGCAGCCCGCCTACGACCGGCTCGGTGCGCTGCTCACCCGGACGTTCGACCACACCCTGTTCTCCACGGGGCCGACGCTGGACGAGATCGTCGCCACGGGCTTCGCCGAGCGGGGCCTCACCGTGGCGACGGCGGAGTCCTGCACCGGCGGGATGCTGGCCGCCCGGCTGACCGAGCGGCCCGGCTCGTCGGCCTGGGTGCTCGGCGGGGTGACGGCGTACGCGAACTCGGCCAAGGAGCAACTGCTCGGCGTGCCGGCGGACGTCCTCGCCGAGCACGGTGCGGTCAGCCCCGAGGTGGCCCTCGCCCTCGCGGAGGGCGCGCGGGCCCGGTTCGGCGCCGATGTCGGCGTCGGCATCACCGGGGTCGCCGGCCCGGGCGGCGGGACGGCGGACAAGCCGGTCGGGACCGTGCACCTGTGCGTGGTCGGCCCCGAGGGGCCCCAGCTGCGCGCGCTCCGGCTACCCGGGTCGCGGGCGGTCGTCCGGGAACGATCCGTCACGATGGCCATGCACCTGCTGCGCGTCCTCCTGGTCGGCGGCCCACCCGCCTGAGCGCGGGCCCGCCGGCCGGCTCAGGGCGTGACCGTCACGTCGGTGAAGGGCAGCAGTGGCTCGACCTGTGGGAAGACGACGAAGAGCAGCAGGGCACTGACCGCCAGGACCAGCACGAGGGCGACGAGCGCCTTGGCCGGGATGGGGCCGGGCAGGTGCCGCCAGATCCAGGTGTACATCCAGGTCTCCAGAGTGGGGAGTGGTGGCGGCGCGTGGATCAGCCGTTGAGGGCCGGCGGGCCGTCCGGAGTGGTGGCCTTGCTGATCGGTGCGCCGTCCAGCCGCGCGTGGATGATGAGCCGCTGCTGGGCCGAGTACTTCGGATGGCAGGTGGTCAGCGTCAGGTACGCGCCGCTGGCCAGGCCGGCGGCCGGGCCGCCGGGGGTGGGCGAGATGACGGAGACATCCGTGGGCCGCACGATCTCCTGGCCCGGGATCCCGCTGGGGTCCCCGGCGAAGTCGCCGGTCGCCGGATCACCGAGAACCCGGTAGACGAACCAGGCGTCCGCCGTCTCGACCACGACCGGATCCCCGGGGCGCATCTGATCCAGGTCGAGGAACGGTGAGCCGCGTCCGACGCGGTGGCCGGCGAGCGCGACGTTGCCCTGCTCTCCTGGCATCGCCGTCCCGATGTAGTGGCCGGGGCCCTGGGCCAGCTGGTTCTGGGCGGCGCCCTCGACGACCACCCGCGAGTAGCCGTCGGCCAGCCTGGGGATGTGCAGCACCGCGAACGGGTCGCCAGCGCCGACCTCGATCGGCGCCGGCGTGAACGGCTGCTCGGACGGTGCGGTCCCGGACGGTGACGGCTCGGTCGGTGCGGGCTCGGCCGGCGTAACGGTCGGGTCGTCCCGCCACTGCTGCTGGATCTCCTCGCTGAGCTGCTGCTGACTTCGGGCGGCCAAGAGGTCGGTCACCCACAGCTCGTAGCCGACGAAGAGCAGGGCCACCAGCCCGATGGTGATCAGGGTCTGGCCGGTGCCGCGGATGACGGTGCGAGCCCAGTCGCGCCGTCGCCGAGTGGGTCGTCCCGCAGCGTCCGGGGTCACGGCTGCGGGTTCGTCGAGGTCGACTGCGCTGCTCACCGCGAATCCTGTCTGTCGGCCGGTGGGGTGGAGGCCGCCGCCTGCCGGGATCTGCTTCCCGGCAGGCGACGTCCGGTGGAGCCCGGCCCGCCGCCCCTTAGTGGGTCGGACGGCGGGCCGGTGGATCAGACGGTCGCCGTCTCGCGGCGGCGGCCGGCCAGGGTGAGCGCACCACCCGCACCGAGGGCCAGCAGGCCGACGGTGAGCGGGAGTGAGACGTCAGAACCGGTGAAGGCCAGCTGTCCGCTGGGCTGAGCGCCGGCGGCCACAGGAGCCGCGGAGACCGGCTTGGCCATGGTGACGGGCTGGACCGCGGGTGCGGCCGGCTGCGCCGCGGGAGCAGCCGTGGGCTGCGCCTTCGGGCAGTCGGCATTGTGCTGGTGGCCCTTGCCGTGGTCCGGGCGGTCGCCGTGGTCGGGGCGGTCGCCGTGGTCGGGGCGGTCGCCGTGGTCCGGGCGGTGACCAACGTTGCCGTTGTCGTGGCCCTTGTCGCCGCGGCCCCGGTCATCGCCACCGCTCTTGGTGTCGTTACCGGAGTTGGCGCCGTTGCTGGAGTGGTTCGATCCGCCGATTCCGATGGACGAACCGCCGGTCGCGCTCGAGTCCGATTCGGGCTCGAAGACCGCCTTGGCGTCGCCCGAGTGGGCGTTCTGGTTGACGTTGTTGTGGATGATGATGACGCAGTTCGAGCGGCACCCGCTCTGGTCGACGTTGTTGGTGATGGTGCTGTCGTTGCTGGCCTTGCCGCTGGTCGCGGTGACCGTGGCACCGCTGTTGTCGATGTTGCCGCCCTGGGTCTTGACGTCGCCGGCGTTGCCGCTGGCGTCGTTCTTGGTGAGTGCCATAGCGGGTCCGCTCTCCGTGTCGGAGCCTCTCCGCGGAGCGTTGCCGTTCGCGCCCGTCGTGTTGCCCGAGTCGGCGCTATTGGTCGAGCTGTTCGATCCGCCGACGCCGACGGACTTGCCGCCGGTCGCGCTGGCGTCCGACGTGGGCGCGAACACGGCGGTGGCGGCACCCGAGGTGGCGTCCTGGTCGACGTCGCTCGTGACGACGGTCACGGAGCTCCCGCCACCACCGCCGTTGCTGTTCGGCTTCCGGCTGAGGTCGCCCCCGGAGTTGCTGCTACCCGAGCCGCTCTGACCGAGGTTGTTCTCGACGGTGCTGTCGTTGTCGGCCTTTCCGCTGGTGGCGGTGACCGTGGCACCACTGTTGTCGATGCTGCCGGCCTCGGTCGTGACGGCGCCGGCGTTGCCGCTTGCGTCGCCGAACGTTGCCGCGACTGCGGGGCCCGAGCTCGTTTCGTTCGGGGTGGTGTCTGAAGCGCTGGCGACCGCCTGACCGAGGAAGAACAAGCCCCCGGTCATTCCTGCGATCGCGAGTCCGTTGCGCACGGATCGATTCACTTGCGTGTCCTTAGGATGGGTGCGCGTCATCGAGCCCTGAGA
>JAOPUS010000339.1 GCA_025963345.1 Blastococcus sp.
CCGACCACCACGCGGAGATCGAGCAGGCCGCGTTCGAGCCGAGCAACCAGGTGCCCGGCACCGGGCTCTCGCCGGACAAGATGCTGCTGGCCCGCGGGTTCTCCTACGCCGACGCGCACCGCGCCCGGATCGGGGCGAACTACAAGCAGATCCCCGTCAACACCCCCCACGCCGCCGAGGTGAACAACTACGCCAAGGACGGGCCGATGCGGGTGCACAACGCCACCGAGCCGTTCTACGCGCCGAACTCCAAGGGCGGCCCGGTGGCCGACCCCAGTCGCGCTGCCGAGGTGCACTGGGAGGCCGACGGCGAGATGGTCCGGTCGGCGTACACGCTACGGGAGGACGACGACGACTACGGCCAGGCCGGGACCCTGGTCCGCGACGTTCTCGACGACGCCGCCCGTGATCGCCTGGTGAGCAACGTCGTCGGACACGTGCTCAACGGCGTGAGGGAGCCGGTGCTCAGCCGCGTCTTCCAGTACTGGCGCAACATCGACAAGACCCTGGGCGACCGGATCGAGCGTGGCGTCCGGAGCAACGGAACCGACACGGGCCTGCCGTCCGCGTAGGCCCCTCGCGGCCGGGTGCTCCTCCCGTCTCCGGACGGTCTGCGGGAGGAGCACCCCGCCGAGGGCCCGGCGATCCAGCAGCGGGTCGCCGGGCCCTCTCGGCGGCGCAGCCGGCCCGTAGGCCGCGCGCCCGCCGCGGCCGTGAGGCATCAGCAAACGGGGCCAGACCAGGAAGGTGGTCGAGAAATGAGCCTGCTCGCGGTCGGCCTCTCGCACCGTACGGCGCCGATAAGCGTTCTGGAACGGGCCGCCGTCGGCGCCGACGACCTGCCCAAGCTCCTGGACGAGTTGCTCGACCATGAGAACGTCGCCGAGGCACTGCTGCTCTCCACCTGCAACCGGGTCGAGGTCTACGCCGTGGTGGACAGCTTCCACGGCGGTCTCGCCGACGTCTCCGCGGTGCTCGCCCGCCACGGCGGCTGGGACGTCGACGACCTGGCCGGCCACCTCTTCGTGCACTACGCGGGTTCGGCCGTCGAGCACCTGTTCCTCGTGGCGGCCGGGATGGACTCGATGGTCGTCGGGGAGGCGCAGATCCTCGGGCAGCTCCGGGCCGCCTACGCGACGGCAGGCGACCTCGGAACGGCCGGCCGGGTGCTGCACGAACTGGTGCAGCAGGCCTTGCGCGTGGGCAAGAGGGCACACACAGAGACGGGCATCGACGCCGCAGGCGCCTCCGTGGTGTCCGAGGCGCTCGCCGACGCGGCAGTCGCACTCGGCGGTCTCCGGGGGCGGCGCGCCCTGATCGTCGGCGCCGGCTCGCTGGCCGCCCTGACGGCTGCCCGTCTCCGCGGCGCCGGAATCGCCGAGATCGTCGTCGCCAATCGCACGCCGGAGACGGCTCACCGACTGGCCGGAACCGTGGCCGCCGCAGGCACGCCGTCGCGTGCTGTCGGGGTCGACGCGATACCGGCCGAGCTCACCGCCGCCGACATCGTGATCACGTGCACCGGGGCCCTCGACACCGTGATGACGGCGTCGATGGTCGCCGTCGTCCCCCGGCCGCTGGTGATCTGCGACCTGGCCCTCCCCCGCGACGTCGAGCCCGCGGTGCGGAAGCTGCCCGGCATCACCCTCATCGACCTCGAGCGCCTGGCCGAGCGCCTGCGTGGCGCGGAGTCCGGCGGCAGCATCGCAGCGGCGCGCGCGCTGGTCGCCGAGGAGGTGCGCCGCTACCTGGCCGCGCAACGGTCCGCGGAAGTCACGCCGACGGTGACCGCACTGCGGCGGCGCGCGTCGGAGGTCGTCGACGCCGAGCTGCTCCGACTCGGGGCGCGGGTGCCGGGGTTGCCGGCCGAGGTCCGCGCGGAACTCTCACGGACGGTGCACCGGGTGGTGGAGACGTTGCTGCACACCCCGACGGTGCGGGTCAAACAGCTCGCGGAGGGGCCGGCCGGGAGCAGCTATGCAGAGGCGTTGCGTGAACTTTTCGCCCTCGACCCGCACCCGGTGCCGGGCTGAATGTGCAGCCGCTGACGGGGGCTCGGAGTCGGTCGGCAGCGGCAACCACCGCACTGTCGAACTCCCCCAACGTCGTCAGATCAGGCGGCGACGCGAGCGCCGAGGTCTTCGGCGTCCGCTCGGAGCGTGGTCCCTGCCACGATCCGCGCGATGACCTCGCGGTCCAGCAGCATGCCGCAGTGGCCGGCCGCCGGTAGCGGCGAGCACGTCCTCCACGTTCTCGATGAGCCGGTCGGCGAGCTCGTCGACCGATGACGCCCACGGCGGGTAGCCGAACCAGCTGGTGCTCGAAGCCGTGCACCAGCACCATGGACGCCTTCTGTCAGCGACCCCGATCCCGGCTACCTGCAAGGCCGGTAGGAGAAGGCTGTTTCCGGTCGGGTGACCTGCCTGGCCCGTCGATGCCGACGGGGATCCCTGCAGGACGGTTCAGCTTCCGACCGGCTCACCGATCCGGTCACTAGCGTCGCCGGGCGGTCGGAGCAGCCTCTCGATGGCGGTGGCCGACAAAGTCGGCTTCACCAGGAACCCGACTGCCGGACTCGCTTCGATCAGGTCGACGAAATCGTCCTGGGCGTGGGCGGAGATCAGGATCAGCTGCCCGGGATGGACGGACGGGTCGTCGAACAGTCGCCGGGCCACCTCGAAGCCACTTTCCGCGCCGAGGCCGATGTCGATGAGCGTCACGTCGGGATGCAGGTCGGCCAGGCAGCGGACGGCCTCGGCACCCGTCGAGGCGACGCCGACGACCTGGAGGCCCTCCTGCTCGAGCAGCGCTCGAGCAGCCCGGAGGAAGCCCGGGTTGTCGTCGACGATCACGCAGCGCAATGCCACGGCACCAGGGTAGGAGCGCGGCGTCAGGGGGCCATTCCAGCTAGCCGCCATACCTCGCGTCATGGTCGCAGACCTCCCTCAGTGGACGATCTTCAGGGCCAGCGTGGGCGGGCACCCGCGGGCCACGAGGTCCGCGATCGCGTGCCAGTCGACGCGATCGGCGAACAGCGCGGCGTGCGCCGGCGGGACACCGAGGCGCCGGAGCCGCTCTTCCCGCCACTCACGGACGATCCGCTGGTCCCTGCGCGAGTCGAACGACGTCTCGAGCCTCGGCGACGATGTCATCGGTCGGTCCTCACGGGGGCGCTGGATCGGTGGGACCCCTAGCGTGGGCCGCGGCGACGGGTCCGGGCATCGCCACCAGCCGGGGTCCGCAGGTATGGCTGGCGGGGACTTCCCGATCCCTGCGGGCTGGCCCTGCTCGTCCGGGGACGCGCGGCGGATCCCGCGAGCGGTGTCGCTCGCTCGGCCGGCGGCTTCCGGGTGGCCGGTATACGAGGACCCCCGGTAATGGCCATCCGCGATTCCTGGGGACCGTGATGACACCGGAGCGTGGTGCGGTGAGGCTGGCAGCGGGCCCGGCCGAGGGCCGTCCGAACCGTCCTCGGCCGGTGCGACCACAGTCAGCCCCGGTCGAATCCGGGGGTTCCCCCAGGGAGGGCGCAGTGGGCGGCTCGTGGGAACGACAGACGACGGGCGGCCGACCATCATCGGCCGATGGCTGGGCAGAACCGGCCCCGCGCCCGATACTCCTTCCCGTGGCGGGTGACCGCGGGCGGGTAGTGGTGGCGGACGACGACGTCCTGCTGCGCGAGGGCCTGGTCAGCCTCCTGACCAACTCAGGGTTCGACGTCGTGGGCCAGTGCGGGGAGCCGACGCAGCTGCTCGCGCTGGTGCGGGAGCAGCGGCCGGAGCTGGTGATCGTGGACATCCGGATGCCTCCCACGGGCACCACCGAGGGGCTCGACGCGGCTCGGGTGATCCGCGAGGAGCTGCCCGAGACCGCGATCCTCGTCCTGTCCGCGCACGTCGAGGTGGAGCAGGCAACCGAGCTGCTGGCCAGCGGGCAGCGCAGCGGCTACCTGCTCAAGGACCGTGTGAGCGACGTCGACGACTTCCTCGCCACCCTGGATCGGATCGTCAAGGGGGCCTCGGTCGTCGACCCCGCTCTCGTGCACGAACTGCTCGCCGCCCGTCGGGTCGAGGACCCGTTGCGGGTCCTCTCGCAGCGGGAACGCGAGGTGCTCGCCCTCATGGCCGAGGGCCGGTCCAACGCCGGCATCGCCCATCAGCTGTGGGTGACCGAGGGCACGGTCGAGAAGCACGTGCGGAGCATCCTCATGAAGCTGCGCATCCCCGAGGCGTCCGACGACCACCGTCGCGTCCTCGCCGTCCTCACCTTCCTCGACAGTCACTGACCGACCGCCAGTCCCCGCCGGCCGCTTCCGGCTGGCCAGTAGGCGAAGCCTCGGGCCAGCCGGTGCATCGAATTGCTGGTGACCCGGACGACGGACGACGCCGTCGCGCCGAGGCTGGAAGGACCGAGCCGCCCTCCGCGGCATCGTCTGCGGCGCACCGGGCCGAAAGGACCACCATGGAGAAGACACCCCTGGGAACCACCTTGCTGGGCAAGACCGGCCTCGACATCACCCGCGTCGGTTTCGGCGCCTGGGCGATCGGGGGCGGTGGCTGGGAGATGGGCTGGGGCCCCCAGGCCGACGACGACTCGATCGCCGCGATCCACCGCGCCCTCGATCTGGGGGTCAACTGGATCGACACAGCAGCCGCCTACGGGTTCGGGCGCTCCGAACAGGTGGTCGGCCACGCCCTGGCCGGACTTCCCGACGATCAGCGCCCCTACGTGTTCACGAAGGCGTCGCTGGTCGAGGGGCCCGGGCGGACCATCGAGCACAGCCTCAAGCGCGACTCGATCCTGCACGAGGCAGAGGCGAGCCTGCGCAGGCTGGGTCTCGACGCCATCGACCTGTACCAGATCCACCGGCCGATCCCGGACGAGGACATCGAGGAGGGCTGGACGGCCTTCGCGGAGCTCCAGGATCAGGGCCTCGTCCGCCACATCGGCGTCTCGAACTTCAGCGTCGAGCAGCTGCGGCGGGCACAGCAGATCGCTCCCGTCGAGACCGTGCAGCCGCAGTACTCGCTGATCGACCGCGACGCGGAAGCCGAGCTCCTCCCCTTCGCGGAGCGCGAGGTGATCGGCGTCATCGTCTACTCCCCCATGGCCTCGGGTCTGCTGGCCGGCGCGATGACGCGGGCACGGATCGCGCAGCTGCCCGACGACGACTGGCGCAGGCACGACCCACGCTTCCAGGAGCCGCGCCTGTCGCACCATCTCGCACTCGTCGAGCGACTTCGGACGGTCGCCGACCGCCACTCCACGACCCCGGGCGCGGTGGCGATCGCCTGGGCACTCCACGACCCGGCCATCGACGGGGCCATCGTCGGCTTCCGCCGCCCCGACCAGGTCGATCCCCTCGTGCGGGCCGCGGATCTCCGGCTCGACGCCAGCGACATCGCCACGATCGAAGGGAAGAACTGATGGCCACCACGACACCGACGATCGGCTTCGTCGGGCTCGGTCACATGGGCGGCTCGATGGCCGCTCGCCTGCTCGCCGCCGGGTACCCGGTGCACGGTATGAACCGCACCCGCCGACGGGCCGAGGAGCTCATCGCCCACGGCCTGCACTGGCACGACACTCCGCGGGAGGTCGCCGCAGCCACGGACGTCGTCCTCACATCGGTCCCCGATGACGAGGCGCTGCACGTGGCCGCGGGGGGACCGGACGGCATCCTCGCCGGACTCACCGCGGGAACGACGTGGGTCGACGTGAGCACCGTCAGTCCCAAGGCCAGCCGGGAGATGGCCGCACGGGTTCGGGCGGCGGGCGCCACCATGCTGGATGCCCCGGTCTCGGGCAGCGTTCCCCAGGTACGTGCCGGAGCCCTCACGATCATGGTGGGCGGGGACGCGGACGCGTACGGCCGCGTCGAGCCCGTTCTACGCGAACTCGGCACGCCCCGGCACATCGGCTCGAACGGGCAGGGGCTGGTGCTCAAGCTCGCGATCAACATCAGCCTCGCCGTGCAGATGCTCGCCCTCGCCGAGGGCCTCCTGCTCGCCGACCGCTCGGGGGTCGACCGACGGCTCGCCCTCGAGGTGATGACCGGCAGTGCGATCGGTTCCCCCATGCTCAAGGCCCGCGCGTCCCTCGTCCTCGATCCACCCGCCGAGGCCTGGTTCACCCTCGGCCTGGTGCAGAAGGACGTCGAGCTGGCCCGCGACCTGGCCGACAGTCTCGGCGTGCCGCTGCCCACCGCCGACCGCGCCGACGAGGTGCTCGGACTGGCCCGGGTCCTCGGATACCAAGACCGCGATCTCGCCGCCATGTTCCAGGTGCTCGAGCAGGTGACTCAGGAGCGGCGGAAGGCCGCCTGAGACCCGGACGACGCCCGACGAGAGGGACCCGGTCATGACCAACGCCGCACTGGCCGTCGGCGCCGATCACCGGCGCTGGCGGGCCCTGACGGTGAGCCTGGTCGGCGCGTTCATGGTGCTGCTCGACGTCAGCATCGTGAACGTCGCCCTGCCCTCGATCGAGCGCGAGTTCAGTGTCTCCGCCGGGACGGCGCAATGGGTGGTGTCCGGATACGCGCTGACCTTCGGCCTCGCGCTGGTGCCGGCCGGCCGGCTCGGCGACACATTCGGCCGCCGCCGCATGTTCCTGATCGCCCTGTCGGCGTTCGTCCTCACCAGCGCGCTGACGGGTGCGGCACAGACGACCGGATGGCTGCTCGCCGCCCGGCTGCTGCAGGGCGTGGCGGGCGGCATGCTCATCCCGCAGAACGTCGGCCTGATCCAGGACATGTTCCGCGGGGCGGAGCGGGCCCGGGCCTTCGGCATCCTCGGCAGCGTGGTGGGGCTGTCCACCGCCACCGGCCCGGTGGTCGGAGGCGTGATCCTGGACCTGGCCGGCAGCCAGGACGGCTGGCGCTGGGTCTTCTACGTCAACGTGCCGATCGGCCTGGTCGCCCTGGTGCTCGCCTATCGGCTGGTGCCGGCCAGGAGCACAGCCCGTACCCGCGGCGCACACCTCGATCTCGTGGGATCGCTGCTGCTCGGTGCCGGCGTGCTCGGCCTGCTCCTGCCGGTGGTGTCCACCGAGTCGGGTGGCCCGGGCTGGCTGTGGTGGCTGTTCGTCCCGGCCGCGCTGCTGCTCACGGCGTTCGCCCGGTGGGAGGTGCGCACGGCGGCCCGGGATCGGGCCCCGCTGCTCGACCCACAGCTGGCGAGGACCCTCGGCTTCCCCACCGGCTCGGCCATCGCGCTGGTCTACTTCACCGGGTTCACCGGCATCTGGGTCGTCCTGGCGCTCTTCTTCCAGGACGGCCTGGGGTACTCGCCGCTCCGCTCCGGGCTCGCCGTGACCCCCTTCGCGCTCGGCAGCGCCGTGTCCGCGGTGCTCGCCGGCCGTGCCGTGCCCCGGTTCGGCCGACGGCTGACCGCGGCCGGCCTGCTGGCGGCCGCCATCGGGATGGGCGCCACAGCGCTGGTCCTGCGCACGGTCGGCGGCGACGCGGCGGCGTGGGCGGCGGCGGGGCCGCTCCTCGTGGCCGGGCTCGGCGGCGGGATGGTCGTCTCACCGAACACGACGCTGACCCTCGAGTCGGTGCCCGCGCAGATGGCCGGGGCAGCAGGGGGCGCACTGCAGACCGCCCAGCGGATCGGCTCGGCCATCGGAACGGCCCTCCTGGCGACCATCTACTACCACGTGCTCACCGGCGGAGGACACGACTTCGCGGCCGCGGTGTCCGCCGCCCTGTTCTGCGCCGCCGGTCTCATGCTGGTCGCGCTGCTGATTACGGCCGGGGAGCTGGTCGGGGAACGCCGGCGCGGGTTGCCGCCCGTGCCACCGGGCGGGACCGGCGCGGTCGCCGTCCCCGCGCCGCGGACGACCCCGCACGAGACCGTGCCGTCGTGATCGGCACTGTCGAGCAGCGGAGGGCAGGGGGCGGTTCGACCGGGAGGGACCCGGTACCGGAGGGAAGACAGCATGGAGCCACGCTCCGCCCGTCTGCGGCGCCCGCCCGTCCGCGGGGACGGCTCGGCGCGGCTGGAGGTCCTGGTGGCGGTGCTCATCGGGGTCATGGTCGCCGTGACCGCGACACTGCTGCACTCTCCGGCCGTGGGCCTGCTGCTCGGCTGGGACACCGCGGCGGTGCTCTACATCGGCTGGCTGGCGTTCGTCGTCCTGGGCCGGGACGCCGAGCAGACCGCGCGTCGGGCGAGGACCACCGATCCGGACCGGGTGGCCACCGACGTCGCTCTTCTCTCGGCCGCCGTCGCCAGCCTCGTCACCGTGGCGGTCGTCCTGCTCCGCGCGCCCAACGACGGCAGCACGCTCGAGTTCGTCGAGGTCGGCTTCGGCGTCGTGTCGGTGGTGGTGTCCTGGGCAATGGTGCACATGCTGTACACGCTGCGGTACGCGGCCCTCTACTACGGTCCACCGGGCGGCGGGATCGATTTCAACTCGGCCGAACTGCCCACCTACCGCGACTTCGCCTACCTGGCCTTCACCGTCGGGATGACGTTCCAGGTGTCGGACACGGTGCTGAACGCGGCAACTGTTCGCCGCACCGTCCTGCGCCACGCCCTCCTGTCGTACCTGTTCGGCACCGGAATCCTGGCTACGACGATCAATCTCGTCGCCAGCCTGCGCAGCGGCTAGTCCCCCGCTGCGTGTCGAACCGCAGCCGGTCCACAGGCCTCGTCGGTCGCGTGACCGTGGCGACCGACCCCGACCCGGGAGCCGGAATGGCGGCACCGGTCGGGGAGTTGCGGTCCGCCGACGTCGGGATCGTGGGCCGCGATGAGCCGGCCGGGTCAGTAGCGCGTCCGGGCGCAGGCCTTCTGCCCGCTAGCCGCTCCTGATGGTCGTCACCACGATCGCCTTGAACCGAACGACGTGGGGACGGCACCTGTTCGCCACGGGCGGCAGCGTCGAAGCTGCCCGGCGCGCGGGGATGGACGTCATCCACATCAGGGTCACGGCGTTCACGATCTGTTCGGCGTTCGGCGCGTGGGCGGGGTGTTCCTCACGTCGACAACCGGCGGTGCGCAGCTCGACCTCGGCGCGGGCAACATCCTGGTGTTCGCGGTCGCTGCTGCCGTCATCGGCGGACGTCGCTGTTCGGCGGCCGCGCTGCCGCCCTCGTACCAGAACATCATCACGGGCGCCGTCCTGCTGATCGCCGCGGGTATCGACGCCCTGTCACGGCGCCGGTCGGCCACCCGGAGGAGCTGATTCAGCCGGTTCGCCCGCGTGGGGGCCGCCGGCAGCGGTGAGTGGGAGCACGACCTGCACGGCGGTGCCCCCACCGACCGGGCTGTGCAGCGCGAAACGGCCGCCGAGCGCCTCGACGCGGTCCGTGAGCCCGACCAGTCCGGAACCCCGGGTGCGGTCGGCGCCGCCGCGCCCGTCGTCGCGGACAAAGACCCGCAGAAGTCCTTCACCGCTCTCCACCTGGACCTGAGCCTCGGAGGCGTCGGCGTGCTTGGCCGCGTTGGTGAGTGCCTCGGCGATGACGTAGTAGGCGGCGAGCTCGATCTGGTCGGGCAGCCGGCCGGCGACGCCGACGTCGAGGCGGACGGGGACGGCGGAACGGCGGGCGAGCGTCCTCAGCGCCGGGCGCAACCCACCGTCGGCGAGCGCGGGCGGGTTGAGGCCACGGGCGATCTCGCGCACCTCGTCCAGCACGTCACCGATCTCCGCGGCGAGGCCGTCCAGATGCGCGGTCAGCTCCTCCGCCGCCGGGGGCACCGTGGCCTGCGCCGCGCGGATCTGCATGGCGAGGGAGACCAGACGCTGCTGGACGCCGTCGCGGAGATCGCGTTCGATGCGACGGCGCGCGGCGTCGACCGCGGCGACGATCCGCACCCGTGATGCGGCCAGCGCGGCCTGGGCCTCGGCGTTGGCGATCGCGGTGGCGACCAGCTCGGTGAAGGCGGCCAGCCGTGCCTCGGTGTCTGCCGACAGGGGTCTTTCGTAGGTGGACGCCACGCTCATGACGCCCCACAGGCGCCCCTTGACGCTGATCGGAGCGCCGACCGACGAGCGCACGCCTGCGGCAAGAACGATCATCGGTGCCGGGCCGGCATCCTGGCCGTAGTGATCCACCCGGGCCGGCTGGCAGGTCTCGAAAACCAGCGTGTGCACGTTCCGACCGCCGAGTCCCATCTGGAAGCCCATGGGCACGGGGAAAGCGGCGCCCGTCCTGGTCCAGGCGCCGAGCACCGTGGCCGTACCGTCCCGGCCGTACCGGCTGAGGCCCGTGAACTCCACGGAGAGCACCCGTCCGACCTCCTCGGTGACCGCGGCGAATACCTCCTCCGCCGGCGCCGCGCCGGCGACCAGGGTCGCCACCCGGCGCAGCGCGGCCTGCTCCTCGGCGAAGCCGCGCAGCTCCACGCGGGCCTGCGCGTTGGCGATGGCGGTGCCGACCAACTCCGTGAATCCGCCCAGGCGGGCCTCCGTGTCTGCCGGCAGCGGCTGCTCATGTGCGGAAGTGACGCCGATGACGCCCCAGAGCCGGCCGTCGACGCTGATCGGCACCCCGACCCCTGAGTGCACGCCCATGCTGCGGGCCATGTCGACGCCCACCCTCGACGCGTGGGCGTAGTCGTCGATCCGCGCCGGACGGCGGGTCCGGAACACCAGCGTGTGCATGTCCCGTCCGCCGAGCCGGAATCTCCCGCCGATGGCGATGGGGGACGCCGCGCCCGTCCTGGTCCATGCGCCGACGATCGTCGCCGCGCCGTCCGCGTCGTACCGACTCAGGAGCGTGACCTCGCTCGAGAGGACACGGCCGACTTCGTCCGTGACGGCAGCGAACACCTCCTCCGGGGTCGCCGCCCGGGCGACCAGCGTTGCCACCCGCCGCAGCGCGGCCTGCTCCTCGGCGAAGCCGCGTAGTTCCACGCGCGCCTGGGCATTGGCGATCGCGGTCGCGATCAGCTCGGTGAAGCCGGCCAGCCGTGCCTCGGTGTCGGGCGGCATCGGCTGCTCCTGCCCGGACGCCACGGCCATGACGCCCCAGAGCCGGCCCTCGACGCCGATCGGCACGCCGACCGCCGAACGCATCCGCCAGCCGCGTGCGGCGTAGGCGACCGCGCCCGAGGCGTCGGCGTAGTCGTCGACGCGCGCCGGCCGACCCGTGTGGACCACCAGCGACACCACGTTCCGCCCACCGAGACGCACCCGGGTCCCGACGGGGAACGGAACGTCGGCGCCGGTCCTGCTCCATACGCCGACGGACACCTGCGCGTCGTTCGGCTCGTACCGGCTCAGGATCGTGAAGTCGACCTCGAGCAGCCGCCCGACCTCCTCGGCAACCACTGCGAACACCGCCTCCGGTGGCGCCCCGCCGGCGACGAGCGTCGCCACTCGGCGCAGCGCGGCCTGCTCCTCGGCGATCCGCTCGCTCGGCCTGACAATCGTCAGGACCTCCGCTCCGGCAGCAGCCACGTCGCCGCCTCGTCAGACGCCCACTGGGGGTGTCCCAGCGTGCTCGCCCCGAGGAGGCGAATCAAGAACCGTCCCGGTCCGCACACCCGGCCCGGGTAGCCGGCAGCCCGCAGACGGTCGCACTGTCGGCTTCGCCCACTGCCCCACCGCAACCGCCGGGATGATCCTTGATCGGTCCCCTGACTGGGAGCACGCTGGGACACCGGTGCGCGCCGGGCGAGGTGGCGGTGGATCCGCCGCCGGGGCGGAGACCCTGATGGCTACCCGACTGAGCGGTCGGATCGCGGCCGAGCAGGCCGCGCTGCGACGGGTGGCGACGCTCGTTGCCGGAGGGGCGTCGCCGGAGGCGGTGTTCGCCGTCGTCGCCGAGGAGGTCGGTCGGCTGCTGGGCGCTGACCTGACGATCGTGGGGCGCTACGACCCGGACGGCGCCGTGACGGCCGTCGGCGCGTGGAGCGGCACCGGCGCCGCCCTGCCCATTCCCGACACGAGGGCGTGCCTCGGCGACCGGAACACGGCGACCCTGGTCTTCCGGACCCGCCGGCCGGCGCGGATCGACGATTACGCCAACGCCTCCGGCCCGCCCGCCGAGAACGGACGCCGCTGGGCGCTCCGCTCGACCGTCGGCGCGCCGATCAGCATCGAGGGCCGGCTGTGGGGCGTGTTGACCGTGGCGTCCACGCGCGCGGAGTCGCTGCCCGCGGATACCGAGGGACGACTGGCGGACTTCACCCAGCTGGTCGGGACGGCGATCGCCAACGCGCAGGCCCGTGTGGAGCTGCGCGGCTTCGCCGAGGAGCAGGCCGCGTTGCGGCGGATGGCCACTCTGGTGGCCCGGGCGACGCCGGAAGAGGTGTTCGCCGCGGTCACCGCCGAGGTCGCCCGGGTGCTCTCCCCCGACGTCACGATCATGAACCGGTACGACCCGGACGGCACGCATACGGCGGTCGGCGCGTGGAGCAGCACAGGGACCGCCGGGCCGTTCACCGTCGGCACCCGGGCGCCGCTCGGCGGGCGGAACGTGATCTCACAGGTGTTCGCCACGGGCCGGCCGGCACGGATGGACGACTACGCCGACGCCTCGGGCCCGACGGCCGACATCGCGCGCGGCTGGGGCGCCCGCTCGGTCGTGGGGGTGCCGATCAGCGTCGAGGGGCGTCTGTGGGGCGTGATGTGCGTGGGGTCCGGGCGCGAGCCGCTGCCGGCGGACACCGAGGAGCGACTCGCCGCGTTCACCGAGCTCGTCGCCACCGCGATCGCCAACGCGCAGGCGCGCATGGAGCTGCGCAGCCACGCCGAGGAGCAGGCCGCGCTGCGGCGGGTGGCGACGCTGGTGGCCCGGGCGGCGCCGCCGGCGGAGGTGTTCGCCGCGGTCACCGCCGAGCTGGGACGGGTGCTCTCCGCCGACGTCGCGCTCATGAGCCGGTATGGCCCGGACGACACGGCCACGATCGTCAGCGCGTGGACCAGCACCGGCGCCGCTCCCCCGACCCCGGTCGGCAGCGGATTCGAGCTCGGTGGGCGGAACGTGCACACGCTGGTGTTCCACACCGGCCGGCCGGCGCGCATGCCCCGCGCCGAGGCCTCGGGTGCGGCCACCGACGTCTTCCGCGAATGGGGCATCCGCACGGCCGTCGGGGCGCCGATCGGCGTGGAGGGCCGCCTGTGGGGCGTCATGACCGTGCTGTCCACTCACGACGAGCCGCTTCCGGCGGACACCGAGGCCCGGCTGGCCGGCTTCACCGAGCTGGTCGCCACCGCCCTGGCCGACGCCGAGACCCAGGTCGCGCTGACCGCCTCCCGCGCGCGGATCGTGGCCGCCGGCGACGCCACCCGCCGCCGCATCGAGCGCGATCTGCACGACGGCGCCCAGCAACGCCTGGTCTCCCTCGCCCTGCACCTTCGCGGCACCGTGCGCGCGGCGGTACCGCCCGAGGCCACCGAGCTGACCGCACGGCTGGACGCCGTCGCCTCGGAGCTGGCCGGCGTGCTCGACGAACTGCGCGAGCTCGCCCGGGGCCTGCACCCCTCGGCCCTGGCCGACGGCGGCCTGCGCCCGGCGCTGAAGGCACTGGCCCGCCGCTCCGCCGTCCCGGTCCGCCTCGAGGTGCGCGTCGACGGCCGATTGCCCGACCAGGTCGAGCTCGCCGCCTACTACACCGTCGCCGAGACGCTGACCAACACCGCAGCGCACGCATCCGCCACCGTCATCGACGTCGAGGTCGAAACCGGCGAGGGTGTCCTGCGTGTTCGCGTCCGCGACGACGGCCGCGGCGGCGCGGACCTGACCGGCGGCTCCGGCCTCGTCGAGCTCACCGACCGGGTCGAGGCCCTCGGCGGCCGGCTCTCGCTGCACAGCCCGCCCGGCGCAGGCACCAGGGTGCAGGTCTCCTTGCCCGTCACGGCTGCCGGCACGCCCGCGTCACCCGCCGCAGAAGCCGGCCCCTGATCCACCGCAGCGAGCCGGCAGCCGCCGACCGCGTGGAGGCAGCCGCGCGGGAGTCCGGCAGCACGATGGGTTCCGGGTCGACAGCCGCCCCCGACGCCGGGGGCTGGTCGGTATCGCGGATTGCCGTTGGCCGGGGCGACGCGAGGCGCCGCCGTGACAAGACTTTTCGCGTACTCGGCCGACGCCGTCGGGATGGCGACTTCAGCCGGCAAGGCCTCGTGAACCAATCCCGCTAGGGGGCGCAGTGCGGTCCTGTCGGAGTCGGCGATGAGCCCCCAGAGCAACCACCCGGTCGCGGTTCCCGCACATCGGCGCCCCGTCGTTTCCAGACCGTTGGCGTTCTGGCTGGTGGCCGTGGCGTTCGCGGTGACGATGTTCGGGACCACCCTGCCCACGCCGCTGTACGTGCTCTACCAGGAAGAACTGGGCTTCGCGGAGGAGATGCTCACGGTGATCTTCGCGGTCTACGCCGCAGGGGTTCTGGCGGCGTTGCTGCTGTTCGGCCGCGCATCGGACCAGCTGGGGCGGCGCCTGATACTGCTCGTCGGATTGGCGTGCGCCGCACTGTCGACGGTGGCCTTCCTGCTCGATCAGGGCCTCGCGCTGCTGATCGTCGGCCGGGTGCTGTCGGGCCTGTCGGCGGGGATCTTCACCGGCACGGCGACCGCCGCCCTGGTGGATCTGGCCGGCGCGGGTCAGGGACGGCGCGCCACGATGGTGGCCACGACCTCCAACATGGGCGCGCTCGGTCTGGGGCCGCTCGTGGCCGGGGTTCTCGCCCAGCTCGCGCCCCTGCCGCTGCGCCTTCCGTTCTGGGTGGACCTGGGACTGATCCTGCTGGCGATCCTCGCTGTGTGGGTGATGCCGGAAACAGTGGACGTTCCTGAGCATCCGCGCCTGCGGATCAGCCGACCCGACCTGCCTCCGCAGGTCCGGCCCGTGTTCGTCCGAGCCGCCACCGCGGGATTTGCCGGCTTCGCCGTGCTCGGCCTGTTCGCCGCCGTGGCGCCGTCCCTCCTGCTCGACCTCCTGCACGAGCCCGATCACGCGCTCTCGGGCGCGGTCGTGTTCACGGTGTTCGCCGCCTCCGCCCTCGGGCAGGTCACCGTTGCCCGGCGACTCCGGCACAGGGCGCTGGCGACCGGGTGCGTGGCGTTGATCGCCGGGATGGGGCTGCTGGCCGCAGGCCTGGCCGTGACGTCGCTGGCCCTCGTGATCGCCGCGGCGGTCGTCGCCGGGCTCGGGCAGGGTCTGTGCATGCGGGCGGGCCTCGAGGCCGTCAACACCCAGGCGCCCGCCCAGCGCCGCGCCGGCGTTGCGTCGACCTTCTTCATCGTGATGTACATCGGTATCTCGCTGCCCGTGATCGCCGTGGGCATCGCCGCCACACGCCTGGGACTGCAGACCGCCGGGATCGCGTGCAGCATCGCCGTCGCCGCGATCGCCACCATCGCGCTCGCCACCACGCTGATTCCCGCGCACACCGGGACGGCGCGGGCTGTCCAACCGGTGAGGGCATGAGGGCCGACATCCACGGGGCAGCGTCGAAGGCCGGCTGGATCTCGCGGCCGTGTCAGTGCCGCCGGTGCGGGCCCCGTGGTCACCGTCCTCTGCGACCACTGCCCGACCGAAGCCAGAGACACCTCGAGCTCAGGACACCGTGATGACAGACGTCTCCCCCGGTGACCGCTACATCGCGCTCGGCAGCTCCTTCGCGGCCGGGCCGAGGCTGCGCCCGCGCAGCCCCGGCAGTCCGCGTCGCGCCATGCGCTCGTCGGTCTACTACGCCCACCTCCTCGCCGAGCGCCTCGGCCTGCACCTCAGGGACGCCAGCTGGTGCCGCCTATCACCCCAACGCCGCTGGCATGCGGGCGGTGGCCGACCTGCTCGTAGCCGCGCTGGGACACTCGCCGCGGACCGAGCGACCGGCTGGTCGGTGAGCGCCGGCTGAGATCGGCGCGACGGGTACCAGGGACAGGGCGACGATCCCCACGATGAACCGCTCGACATGGTCGCGGACCGGCGTGACCTGGCCGAGCCAGTAGCCCACCACTGGGACGAACCTCGCTTGGATGACGGTCGGGGCACCGTTGCGCTCGGAGAAGGTCCGGGCGCGGTCGACGTGCCGGGCCTTGAACAGCCGGGGCTCGGCCCGGTCGAACACCGCCGGACCGGCCCTCCGCCCGATCCACCACCCGACCAGGTTGCCGGTGACCGCGGCAAGCGGGAGCAGGACGAGCAACAGCCGCAGCGGCGCGACCAGGCCACCGGCGACGAGCAGGCCGGCGGTGAACAACAGCGAGTCACCGGGGAGGAAGAAGCCCACGGGCAGACCGCACTCGGCGAACAGGATCGCCATGATCCCCGACCAGACCGAAGGTGTTGACCAGGTGCCTCGGATCCAGGAAGCCGGTCACCGATCGCACGCTGGGCACCTCTCATGAGGGCGAGCTGAGCGACCGGGGCCCCGGGTGACCGAGGTCGTCGTCGACGCCGGCAGCGGACAGGTTCTCGCCCAGCAGGGTCAGGACGCCGTCGATCCGCCCGACGCGGCCGACCAGCCGGAACAGGCGGGCGACCCTCAGGTTGACCCGGCTGATCCCGGTGGCGGCACCAGCCACCCGGGAACGGCGGTCCCGGGTGGCTGGATCGCAGGAACGGCGCTGGGAGGCCTACTCCGGCCAGGCGGAGTTCTCGATGATGTCCACGAAGTTGGTGCGCTGGTAGCCGGGGACGAAGCGTTCGAGGACATCCGCGTTGACGTTGCCGAACGTGGTTTCCGGCTTGGTGACGTTGCCTTCAGTGAACGCCTGCAGGATGTTGCGCTTGAAATCGGGGCGCGGGTGCAGAGCGGTGATCTGGGCACGGTCGGCGTCGGCGACGTCGTGGTATCCGATGCCGAGCACGTCGTACTCCACTCCGGCGGTGACGAGCGCGACCTCGGGTTCCATGAACTCCGGGACGCCGGGCGTGGTGTGCAGGGCAATGGCGGTCCACACCCTGCGAATGCTGTCCTCGGGCACGCCGTGCGCCCGCAGGAAGCTCCGGGCCTCGTCGGCGCTTTCCACCTCGAATCGCCGACCGCTGCGACGGAACTGCTCATTCAGGCCCAGGTCGTGGAACATCGCTCCGATGTACAGCAGTTCCGGGTCGAAGCTGAGGTCGCGGTTCCTCCCCTGCAAGCTGCCGAACCAGAAGACCCGGCGGGAATGGTGATACACCAGGTCCGAGGTGGAAGATCGCACGAATTCGGTGGCCTCACGGGCCAGCTTGGTGTCGGGGACGGTCACGCCGGCCGCGGTCTGTCCGTTGGTTGACATCGGTGGCTCCTCGAATCGACTGAGGTTCTGATCGGAGTCCCTCCACCATCGGCGTCGAGGCTTCTCACGTCCTTGCGGCCAGCGCCCAAACACCACTACCCGCCAGCAGGCGCGCGGAGTTGCGGGCGGACTCGCCTGCGCAGAGGCGACGGTCTGCCTCGGCCACATGGACACGGGCAGACGTAAGTGACAGAGCCGTCTGGCTCATTCCGGCTGGCGGGTAGACCCGACGCCAGTCGGCCAGAAGCAGCGATGGCTGCTGGCCGCGACGAAACACACGCCGTCCCACGCGATCCTCAGTACGGCACGGGCCGACACGCCGCCAGAGACCGGGGACGAGAGATGCGATCGCAGCAGACGCGTCCGGGGGCAGTGGCCACAGGACTCGAGTGGAACCGGACGCTACCGATGAATCCCATCAGCCTTCAGACAACGGGGCACCTGCGGCAGCTCACCGCCGACACGATCAAGGCAGGCGGCAGCCGACTCGGGGACGGTGTCGACGGAACCATGGACTGGAACCCGGTTGCCGCCGGCCTGTCGGGATGCGTCGACGGAGGGGCGGTCGAACCGGCCGCCACCGCGGCTGACCGGGTCATCGCGGGGCGCTACCGCCTCAGCACGCTGCTCGGAACCGGCGGCATGGGCTCGGTGTGGCTTGCTGAGGACGCCCTCCTGCGGCGGGCCGTCGCCCTGAAGAAGCTCACCGACCGGGACGGCGAGGATCGGCCGTCCGCGTTGGAGGAGGCCCGGGCCGCAGCCCGCATCACGCATCCCGGCGTCGTCCGGGTGTACGACGTCGTGCTCGACGATGACGAGGATTGGATCGTGATGGAGGCACTCTCCGGCGAGCCGTTGTCGGAGATCATCCGCGAGCGAGGACGGTTGCCGCTGGATGAGGTGACGCGGATCGCGTTGCAACTCTTGTCCGGGATACAAGCAATCCATGACGCCGATCTGGTCCACCGCGACATAAAGCCCAGCAATGTCCAGGTCTGCGGGGACGGCCGGGTCGTGATCACCGACTTCGGGTTGAGCTCACCACGAGGTGCGTGGGGTGGTCTGCGTGTCGGCGCCGTGGCGGGAAGCCTGTCCTACATGGCCCCCGAGACGCTGATCGACGGGATCTTCGGGCCTCCGTCGGACCTGTACGCACTCGGCGTGACCCTGTACATGGCGGTCGAAGGACGCCCCCCGTTCGATCCACGAGGGCCGCTGGCGCTCCTGGACTCTGTTCTGTCGGCTCAGCCGGAACCAGCCTGGCACGCCGGGGGCCTGGACGAGGTGCTCGTCGGCCTTCTCGACAAGGACCCTGAGCGGCGAATGGATGCTGCTCGCGCCCGCACCTGCCTACGAGCAACGGGACTCCTCACGACGGCGTAGCCGCACCGTCGGCGCTTCGACACGGGCAACCATCGGCGGAGCCGGCCAAGGACGCGAGTCACTGCCGAGAGCGCTCCCTGCGCCTCCGCCGGAAGCTCGCGCCGGGGCGGATCCAGGGCACAACAAACGGATCGGAGGAACCGCATGGCCGTCGTCCTGTGCATCGCTCTCGCGTTCATTGCCCTCGGCGCGGGCCACCGGTTCGTCACCAGGCGCCGGCGCGCACGTCGCGGGCCGAAGGACGTGCTGAGGCAGGTGTTCCGACGGCGGGAGTATCGGGAGCTCGACCGGCAGCTCGAGCGAATTGCCGTGCACGAACTGCGTCGACTGGAGGTGACTGCCAGGCGCTACATCGCCGGTGATGTCGGATACGTGGTGGTGATCTCGGGTTCGCGCCACGGCATCAGCCTGGGCCTGTCCGACGGACACCGGCTGGAGTTGGGCGGCGTCAGCCGCTCCACGCTGAGCCTGCTGGCGCAGGGTGCCGCAGAGGAGCGGCTGCGCCCCGCGCATGTCACGCGCGAGGGCTTCTCCTACCGCCTGCTGCTACGCGGCGAAGCCGGTGCCGAGATGGAGGTCTTCGCGCGGAGGGTCACCCTTGCGCTCTGAGATCTCGCCGTCGTCTCGCACGGTGCACCACGAGGTCGATCTCGGAAGCGGGTGCTTCTGAGTCCCTTCCCCCTGCTCTCCCGGACACCCGACTGCAAGCCAGGGACGGCGTCGGCAGAGCCCCGCGCCGACATCCGCCTCGGTCCGCTGATGACTGGCCTGCGTCCCACTGCCCACGGCTGACCTCCTGCCGCGACGTACTCAGACCTCGACTCGCGTGGGCCGGTGCCGCATGCATACGTGAGCACGGCCGGCGAGCAGGACGATGCCGAGGACCGCCCGGTGGTGGTTCAATCTGGTGGCCAGATGAAGCGGCGGCTTCGCCTGTGGATGACAGCGCTTCGGACACTGCTGAGCGCGGGTGGATGCTCGAGAGACGTGCGAACCGTGCACGTGCTGCGCTCTGGCATCAGGGCGGCAGGACGGGAAGATCCGCAGATGCCCACCAACCCCTGGGTCGCGATCGATGCGACGACGTCGCCGTCGCTGCGGGCCCGCGAGCTTCGGGGGATCTGGGACGACTACCTCAGTGCTGGCCGCCTCGTTCAGGTGCGCCTGCCGATCGCAGAATCCTGGCGCCGCTCCCAGGCCGCCGGCATTGACCCCTCCCGCTCCCGTGCGCCGACGCTGCTCCCGGATCGCCAGGACGTCAAGGAGCGGTGGGACGCCCATCCGCTCGAGGCGGCCGCCCCGTTGATCCGTCGCTGGCTTGGGCCTCTTTCCGACGAGAGTGAGCAACTGATCGTCGTGAGTGGTGCTGACGGTCTGCTGCTGTGGCTCGACGGCGACGCGAGGATTCGTTCGGCGGCGGCCGACGCGATGAACTTCGTCGAGGGTGCTCTCTGGAACGAGGCCGGTGCAGGCACGAACGCGATCGGAACCGCGCTGGTTGCCGACCATCCGGTGCAGGTTCACGCGGCCGAGCATTTCAGCGAGATCGTCCACGGCTGGACCTGCGCTGCCGCGCCGGTTCACGACCCTGAAGACGGTCGGCTGCTCGGAGTCATCGATCTCACCGGCTCGATGGCCAAGGCACATCCGCAAAGCCTCGCCGCCGCCCTCGCAGCTGCGCGCGCCGTCGAGGCGGACCTGCGCGTCCAGGCGCAAGTACGCGACGCGCGACTCCGTGTCCGCTATCTGGACCGCATGGCGTCTGCCAGCGGCAAGCTTGCGCTCGTCAGTCGCAGCGGCCGAGTCATCGCAGATCATCCAGACGGACTTCTTCGCGCCGAACGGATCGAGGTCCCTGCCGGCGGAGGCATCGTCATGCTTCCGGACGGACGAGCCGGATTCGCCGAGGCGCTCGACCGCGACGACGCCTACATCGTCCACGCACTCCGCGAAGCCCGCGGCCGGCGTCCGCGGCTCGATCGGCTCCCGACCTCGGTCGAGGAAGAAGCGGTGGATGCTCCCGGTGACGTGACCGAGTGGCGTCGAGCGCAGCTCGAGCTCAGCCGGCTCGCGGCGGAGCAGGCCGCGCTGCGGCGCGTCGCGACGCTGGTGGCCGGCCAGGGGACGGCAGAAGAGATCTTTGCGACGGTCGCCGAAGAGATTGCCCGGCTTCTCCTGGCGGATCGCGGAGTCGTCTGCCGGTACGAGCCGGACGGGACGATGACCGTCGCCGCGTTCTGGACGAGCGGAGGCCGCACGCTGCCCGTCGGCACACGCGTCGATCTCGAAGGCGACAGCGTCGCAGCGTCGGTGCAGCAGTCGGGTCGGCCCAGCCGGATCGACAGCTACCAGGACCTTTCCGGGCCGGTCGTCGAGCTGGCGAGCACTCTGGGCGCCACGCCCCGCTCAACGGTCGGCGCCCCGATCCTCGTGGAGGGACGCGTCTGGGGCGCAATCCTTGCGAGTTCGACGGCGCCGGAGCCGTTGGCCGAGGAGACGGAGTCGCGGCTCATGGGCTTCGCCGAGCTCGTAGCGACAGCGATCTCGAACGCCGTCGCCCGCGAAGAGCTCACCGCGTCGCGCGCCCGCATCGTCGCGGCCGCAGACGAGACCCGCCGCCGCTTCGAGCGCGACATGCACGACGGAGCACAGCAACGGCTCATCTCCCTCGCACTGGAGCTGCGCGCAGCGGCAGGCAAAGTCACGGCGGGACCCGACGAGCTTCGGGGAGAGCTGGCTCGCGCGGCGAACGCAGTGACGGTCGCACTCGACGAGTTGCGCGAGATCTCTCGCGGGATCCACCCCGCGATCCTGTCCGAAGGCGGCCTCGTGCCGGCCTTGCGTGCCCTCTCCCGCCGCTCGGCGATTCCGGTGGAGCTGGAGACCTCGAGCTCGGGACGGTGCGTGGAGCGGATCGAGGTGGCGGGCTACTACGTCGTCTCCGAGTTGCTCACGAACGCGGTCAAGCACGCCCGCGCCTCGGTCGTACGCATAACGGTCGAGCACCTGAGCGGAAGCCTGCGCCTCTCGATTCGCGATGACGGCGTCGGCGGCGCGGATCCAGCCGGAGGCTCGGGTCTCATCGGCCTGCGCGACCGGGTCGAGGCGATGGCCGGAACGATGGTCGTGGAGAGCCCGGTCGGGGCTGGCACGGCCGTGCTTGTTTCCCTGCCGCTCGACTGATTCCCGGGCGGCCTCGACTGCTGTGCGCGCGACGCTCGCGCCACCCGCCAAGGGCGGAGCGTCCGGGCGGCACAGCGAATGACCGGGTGGGAACCCGTCCCCGGTCATCCGCCTGCCCCAGGGATGGCGCCCGAGGCTCACCGCCGAGTCGGAGGCGCCAGCACCCCCTCCTCGCTCATCTGCACGCCCAGGTCGCGCTCGATCTGCTGCAGGCTGCGCTGCTTGGTCTCCGGCACACGCTTGGCGAAGTAGGCCAGCGCCACCAGTGTCAGGACCGCGAACAGGAAGAACACGCCCTTCGGGGTGATCGCGTTGAGCAGCGTCAGGAAGGAGATGGTGACCACGAAGTTCGCCCCCCAGTTCGCGATCGTGGCCACGCTCATCGCCTGCCCGCGGATCCGCAGCGGGTAGATCTCGGCGATCATCAGCCAGAACACCGGCCCGAGTCCGACGGCGAACGACCCGGTGTAGATCAGCAGACCGGCGATGGC
>JAOPUS010000347.1 GCA_025963345.1 Blastococcus sp.
ACCGCAGCACCTTCTGGGTGTAGTCGTCCAGCGGGCGCATCGGCTCGGTCGGCCGATCGGTCACCCGCAGGCCGACGCCCGTGCCAGGGCTGTTCGAGAAGCGCAGCGCCACGTCCCGGGGCGCCACCCCCGGCTCCTCCTGCAGCCGGCCCAGCAGCACGATCTCGTCCACACCGGCGCCGACCGTCAGCGGCGCGATGGAGCGCGCGAGAGTCGCCAGCTGCGACAGCGGCAGCTCGATCGATGGCCAGGCGTACAGGAAGATGCGGTTGTGGTCGAGCCGCCGGCCACCACCGAGTTGCGCACGCGCCCGTCGCAGGCTGTCGATGCACGCGGTCAGCAGTCGTTCCACCGTCGGGAAGCCGATGACCTCGTTGGCGGCATCCCGGAGCGGCGTCGCGTCGCGCACCTCCGCCATCGCGATCAGGCGCTCGTCGTTCGGGTTCTCCTTCGCGACGACGTGGAGCAGGTAGGTGTCCTCGGCGGAGGGCAGCCGCACGCCGTTGAAGTTCTTCAGCCGCCAGAGGTCGAGGCGCTGCGCGGTCAACGGGTGCATCCCCCGGATGATCTCGTCCTCAGCAAGGCCGCCGACCTCAGCAGTGGGTCGGAAAGTCACCGTCTCGACGTCGCCGTCGGGGGTGGAGACCGTCACCGTCACCCGGCGGCCCGACCGCAGTTCGTCGAACTCAGACAGCTGCTCGCGCAGCCGGTCGGCCATCTCGTCGGCGTCGGTGGGTCGGTCCGGCCAGGACAGGTAGAGGTCCACCACCGTGTGCGAAGGGTCCGCGATCTCCGCCACGAGCGTCGCCAGCGAGGCGAGCGCCGCGGGAAGGGTGTCGTGCGCCGCCATCAGCGCAACCAGGTGCAGCCGTTCCCCGTTCAACTCGTAGTCGCCGGTGACCCCGGTGCGTCCGTCGAGCAGGAACGACCGCAGGTTCTCCAGGCTGCGCCGGCGGTAGTAGCGGCGGGTGAGGACCTCCAGGACGGGGTCCGCGCCGGGCATCGGCGTGGGCGAGCCGAGGCGCTGCGCCAGGAGCCGGATCAACGGCTCGGGGCTCTCGACCAGGGCCTGCACCCGCTCCATGTCCGCGGGGCTCCCGGCCGAGTCCCGGTCGTCGGAGGACAGCTCGGCGAGGAGCCGCTCCGCCCGGTCGACGACCTCTTGGCGGGCCTCCTGCACCAGGGGCTTCTCGAAGTACCGGAAGCGCACGGCGCGGGCCACGTCACCGACGGACGGGTAGCGGAGCTGGGTCGCGACGATCAGCCGGTCGAGCACCTCGGCCACTTCGTCCCGCAGCGGACCGGTCGGCAGCTCGCCCGCGGTCAGCCAGCGGTCCAGCAGCGCGAGAACGACGGGCAGCTGGTCCGCCGTCCGTTGCTGTGCCAGGAAGATGCGGAAGACCGCCTCCTCGAGCGCCGGGCCGGGTTCCGGACCGCCGACGCCGTAGTTCAGGAGCGCCCTGCTCAGGCGGGCGCGGAAGCCCTCCGGCAAGGCCTCGCGGTCGATGTCCAGCGAGTGCAGGTACGTGTGGAAGTGCTCCCGCGGGCTGTGCACCTGCTCGTCGGTCTGCTCCTCGGCGCTCGTCGGGCGGTTGCGCGACAGCTCGCTGAGGTCGGCGAACGTGGTGAGCAGGGCCAGCTCGCCCTGCAGAAGCTCCGGGTCGTCCACCGGGAGTCGACCGCGGGCCGTCTCGTAGTCGGAGACGAGTTTCCGGCCGTGCTCGGCACTCACGTCGTAGCCGGTGATCAGGGCCTGCATCGCCGCCAGCACGCCCAGCGCTGTCGCGCGGTCCGCGCCGGCCGGTGCGGCGTCGGAACCCGGGAACGTCACCCGCTCGCCGACGACCTTCTCGTCCTCGTCGCCGGCCGGCTCCACCCGCATCAGAGCCGCACCCGCGTCGACCTGAGCGTTCACCACGGCCAGGACCTCACGGACCCGTCCGGTGACCGGCGCCCGCACCGCCGTCTCCATCTTCATGCTCTCGAGGACGACGACCGTCTGGCCGGCCTCGACGTCCTCCCCGACACCCGCACGGACGGCGACGACGACGGCGGGCGCGGGAGCGCGCACCACCCCCTCCTCGTCCCGGGTGATCCGGTGGGTCACCCCGTCCACCTCGATCAGGTGCGATGTGGCGGCGTGCGAGGCGACGACCGAGAAGCGCTCTTCCCCGACGGTGAGCCGACTCTCCAGCGCGCTGAGCCGGTCCACGGCCACGTCGACCTGCCGGTCGTCCAACTCCACGCGGTAGCGGCCGGGGTCGACCTTGGCCACGGTCAGTCGGTAGACCTGCCCGCGGTAGCCGAGCTCGACCGAGCGCCCCACGTCGTGCGAGACGCGTGGTCGGCCGCCGCGAGCCGAGGCGAGGAAGGCGCCCCGCTCCAGCGCCTCCTCGGTGTCGGAGACGTCGATCGCCACCTGGACGAGCGCGATGGCGGCGTGCCGCTCGGGGTCGGCGCCGCCGCCGGTTCCGGTGCGGTCCAGCCAGGCGGTGTCGGCGGTGCCGGCCACGACCTCCGGGCGGTCGAGGAGCGAGAGCAGGAAGGACTTCGTCGTCGTCCCGCCACGGAGCACGACGGTGGTCTCGCGCAGGGCAACACGCAGGCGGGCCAGCGCCTCCGGCCGATCCCGGCCCCAGGCGATGATCTTCGCGACCATCGAGTCGTACGCCGGCGGGATGACGTCGCCGACGGTGATGCCGGTGTCCACGCGGATGCCGGGGCCGGTGGGCAGGCGCATGAACTCGACCGTGCCGGGTGCGGGCGCGAAGTCCTGGTCGGCGTCCTCGGCGTTGAGCCGGGCCTCCACAGCGTGGCCGAACTCGGACGGCGGATCCCCCTCGAGTGCGCCCCCGGCGGCCACGTGGATCTGCAGCTTGACGATGTCGAGCCCCGTCGTCGCCTCCGTCACCGGGTGCTCGACCTGGAGGCGGGTGTTGACCTCCAGGAAGGTGAACAGCTTCTCGGTCGGCTGGTAGAGGAACTCCACGGTGCCCGCGTTGACGTAGCCGGCCGCCTTGACCAGCGCCATCGCGGAGGCGCGCAGCGAGGCGTCCTGCTCGGGGCTCAGCGCGGGGGAGCTCGACTCCTCGATGAGCTTCTGGTTGCGCCGCTGGACCGAGCAGTCCCGCACGCCCGGTGCCCACACCCCGCCGTGCTGGTCGGCGATCACCTGCACCTCGATGTGCCGGCCGCCCTCGACCAGCCGCTCCATGAAGATGATCGGGTCGCCGAAGGTGCGCAGGGCCTCGACCTGGGTGCGCTCGAGAGCGTCTGCGAGCTCGTCCTCGGAACGGACGATGCGGATGCCGCGGCCGCCGCCGCCGCTCCGGGACTTGATGATGAGCGGGTAGCCGATGGTGGCCGCGTGCCGGAGCCCGTCCTCCAGTGTCTCGACCGGGCCCCCGCTCCACGGTGCGACCGGCACACCGGTCTGCTCGGCCAGCAGCTTCGCCTCGATCTTCGCGCCGAGCAGGCGCATGGCCTCCGGAGGCGGCCCGATGAACACCACCCCGAGGGAGGCACACAGCTCGGCGAACGCGGGGTCCTCTGCGACGAAGCCCCAGCCGACCCAGGCTGCGTCGGCGCGGCTGACCTGCAACGCCCGGCCGAGCTCCTCGTGGTCGAGATAGGGGATGCCCTTGCCCGTGTCCCGGAGGACGACGGCCTCGTCGGCGGCGCGTACGAACGTCGCGTGCCGCTCGTCCTCGGTATGCAGGGCGATGACGCGGATCCCGTAGCCGTGCTCCTCGTTGAGCTCGCGCACGGCCCGGATCAGGCGCATGGCCGGCTCGCCCCGGTTCACCACCGCAATGCGTTTGAACACCCGAGCCATCCCTTGTCGGTGCACCCCGGCTGTGGTCGTGGAAACGGTCGAGGCATGTCGCGGGGGAGTAGCCGTAGCCTCGCCCGCCACGTGATCTGGGTTACCTGGGCAGCATCGTGCGAGACGGTGGGTCAGTCAATTCAGCGGCAGGGAGACCCGATTCGCCGCCGACGACCTGAGCCCGTGGAGTCAGCGGTGATCGCAGTCCGCTGTGGGCTGCGACGCGGCTGCCCGCGTTACGGCAGCACGGTCATCGGCCCGCTGCTCGCCGTGTGACGGCGCCGGAGGGACCGGTCGATCCGTCCCCTCCCCTTCCGCGCGCGAGGGGTGGAGGCCAGGGTCGGGCGGATCGTGGCGGAGATCTGCGTCCACCAGAGCCGTCGCGCCCGCCGCACGGACGTCGACGGACCGGGCGCGCTCCCGAATGCGGTCGAGCATTTCCGTGTCGCCTGTGGGCACGCTGGCGGCCAGGTGCGAGGCGGAAGAGACGTGGGGATCTTCCAGAACGGCGTCCACGAGCTTCGTCCGCGATCCCACTGGCAGGTGTCCCGATTCGACATGCATGGCGGAGCGGACAACGTCCGGGTCGTCCGTCCGGCTGACGTCCGCGGCGGCGACCAGACGGCCGTCGATCTCGATCTGGATCTCGTGGGGATGGGGTGAACGGGTCATAGGGGGCTTCTTCGGGCGAGAGGATGGGAGCGTCGCGATCTCTGGCGCGACATCTTCCACGATCCATCGCCCACCTGTCAGTCCGGTGACGTCCCGCCGAGTGTTAGCTGGAGGCGGTCAGGAAGCCACTTCGCCCGCCGCAACGTGTGGCGGGCGCCCTCAGTCGAGTTCGATGGTGACGTGAGCCGGCATCGGGTCGGCTCCCGTGTGCGTGAAGACGCTCCGGCCAGGCAGCCCGTAGAGGTGGAGGGCTCGCGCGCCCTCTGGGACGGCCCCGTCGAACGTGGAGTTGTAGATCATCCGCCCGAAGGGTCCGCCACCGCCGCCGCCGCCCTGCCGGAAACGGTGGAATCCACCGAGGTCGTCACGGAGCGCCAGTCGGACGTTGGAGTGCTTCGCCTGGACGCCCAGGCCCGGCTCGACGGTCAAGACCGTGAGGGAGTCCGGCCAGCCGATGATGGCGATGATGAGCATCGGCCCCAAGCCGGGAACGATGAACGTGCTCGCAGGTGCGGCCAGTCGGCGGACGTCCGTTCCGGATGCAAGCCATTTCTCGACGTCGTCACCAAGCCCTGTGCTTTCCACGCACCTCACGGTAACCGCGGGACCACGCCGGGTCCGGGACCCGTGTGTGGCCTTCGCTACAGCCGTAGGTGTCGGCCGGCGTGGCCCCACCCTCCGGCTCGCGCAATGCCCCGTCGAGCGCGCGGTGCGTGCACACAGGATCCGGTACCCGTCCGTCGTGACACCCGGACGGCCGATCTCCAGCCTGTGCCCATGACGGTGATACCGCTTCCCCGCCACGGGCAGTGGGCCTGGGATCTCCGTGGTGAGGGCCGCGGTGTCCGCGTCTCGGCGCACGCCGACGCCGGCCTGCTCAACGTGAGCCTCTGGCGCGAGGGCATCTGCGTGGGAACAGCTCAGCTGCTCCCCGGCGACGTGGCGAAACTGGTGAGCGGACTCTCCGAAGGACTCGCCGAGATCGCTGTACAACCGAGGCTTCACCCGGCGGAGACCGGCGAGTCCCAGCGGCTGCAGGAGTTGGAGCAGAGGCTCGCCGAGGTCGAGTCCCGCCTCGGGGCGCCTGCTGGGCGTAGCGCACGGGAGCGCGCAGAAGCGGTTGCCCGCTCGGCGCGCACAGCCCTGGCGGAGCGCCGGCGCAGGATCTTCGGCGTTCGACCCTAGAAGACGCGGCTGGGCCTCCTGGTCAACAGCCTGCAGCCGGCTGTTCTCCGGGTCAGTCGAACCCGCTCGATGCAGCTCCAGCAGGCGTAGGAGTCCGCCGTGTCCCTGCCCGACCAGGGACGGTTCAGATCGACGACGACGAGTGCGGCTCCGCACGCCGCCAGACATCTGTCGACCTGCTCCGGGTGTACCGCATGTGCCGTGGCGATGGGCGTCCACGTAGTAAGTAGCGGGCCCCAGCCGGTGAGCGCCGTGGTGCGGGTTCCGCTACCGGCGGAGTGCTGCGTCGCCGACGGTGTCGATCGGGGCCCGTGCTGACTGAGTTCCACAGCCAATACTTCGACCCGGGACGCGCACGGGTTGATCTCCCATCTTCGCTGGGTGGCATCGGTGCAGGCGATGGAAGAGCGCGGTCGGCCGGAGGGTCGACCGCGCCCTCCCGTCCTCAGCGGCTGTCGGTGGCGGGGGCCGACCCGGCGCGAAGCGTCGCGACGGTGGCCCAGGTGGCAGCCACGACAAGGACGCCCACGTCGACGAGCAGCAGGTTCCGTCCATATTCGCGCGGCAGGAACGACGGGTTCGCCGGATCGGCTCCCACCCCCAGGACGAACGGCAGCGCGATCAGGGCCAGCAGCCCGGCAACGGCAGCGCCCACCACGATCGCCGGCCGGGCGGCAGCCGGAAGCACCCGGGCCGCGAGCCACCCGAGGCCGATCCAGATCGGCGCGATCACCAGGTCGTGCAGCAGCGCGCTGCCGACGAACCAGGTCAGCCATGAGCCGAGCGGCACCCGGCTGCCCGCGGTGAGCAGGCCGTACACGCCGTATACGACCGCGCCCAGCCCCGGCAGCACGAACAGCCACCGCCACCACGGCTGCA
>JAOPUS010000237.1 GCA_025963345.1 Blastococcus sp.
GGAGCGGGTCAAGGGGCCGGACTTCCCGACCCACGGCCTGATCGTCGGTCGCGAGGGCATCGAGGACGCCTACCGGACCGGCCGCGGCTCGGTGCGCATGCGCGCCGTCGTCACCGTCGAGGAGGACTCCCGCGGCCGGGTGCAGCTGGTCTGCACCGAACTGCCCTACCAGGTCAACCCGGACAACCTGGCCGAGGCGATCGCCGACGCGGTCAAGGACGGACGCCTCCAGGGCATCAGCGAGATCGCCGACGAGTCCAGCGACCGCGTCGGCCGCCGGCTGGTCATCACGCTGCGCCGCGACGCCGTCGCCAAGGTCGTGCTGAACAACCTCTACAAGCACACCCAGCTGCAGACCACCTTCGGCTGCAACATGCTCTCGATCGTCGACGGGGTCCCGCGGACGCTGCGGCTCGACGAGCTGGTGAAGCTCTACGTGACCCACCAGATCGAGGTCATCCAGCGGCGCACCCGGTACCGGCTGCGCAAGGCCGAGGAGCGCGCGCACATCCTGCGCGGCTACGCGAAGGCGCTGGACCACCTCGACGACGTCATCACCCTGATCCGCAACAGCGAGTCCGCTGACGCCGCCCGCGGTGGCCTGATGGAACTCCTCGACATCGACGAGATCCAGGCGACCGCGATCCTGGACATGCAGCTGCGCCGGCTGGCCGCACTGGAGCGCCAGCGGATCCTCGACGAGCTCGCCGAGATCGAGGCTCGCATCGCCGACCTGCAGGCGATCCTCGACTCCCCCGAGCGCCAGCGGCAGATCATCCACGACGAGCTCGCCGAGATCGTGGAGAAGTACGGCGACGAGCGCCGCACGAAATTCGTCGCCAACGAGGGCGACGTCTCCATGGAGGACCTCATCGCGGAGGAGGAGGTCGTCGTCACCATCACCCGCACCGGCTACGCGAAGCGGACGAAGAGCGACCTCTACCGCTCCCAGCGCCGCGGCGGCAAGGGCGTGATGGGTGCTGCGCTGAAGCAGGACGACATCGTCGACCACTTCTTCGTGGGCTCCACCCACGACTGGATCCTCTTCTTCACGAACAAGGGCCGGGTCTACCGCTCGAAGGCCTACGAGCTGCCCGAGGCCAACCGCACGGCCCGGGGTCAGCACGTGGCGAACATCCTGGCGTTCCAGCCGGACGAGAAGATCGCCCAGGTCATGCAGATCAAGGACTACTCGGTCGCCCCGTACCTGGCCCTGGCCACGGCACGCGGACAGGTGAAGAAGACGCGGCTGACCGACTTCGACTCCCCGCGCCAGGGTGGCGTGATCGCCATCAACCTGCGCGACGGTGACGAACTGGTCGGGGCCGTGCTGATCGACCCCGAGCAGGACCTGCTCCTGGTCACGCGCAAGGCGATGTCGATCCGGTTCACCGCCGACGACACCGCGCTGCGGCCGATGGGCCGGGCCACCGAGGGCGTCCGCGGGATCTCGCTGTCCGAGGACGACCGGCTGCTGTCGATGATGGTCGTGCAGGAGGGCGTCGACGTCCTCGTCGCGACCGAGCGCGGCTTCGCCAAGCGGACCGGCATCGAGAACTACCCGAACCAGGGGCGCGGCGGCAAGGGTGTGCTGACGGCCGACCCGAAGGCGCGCAAGGGTGTGCTGGTCGGAGCCCTGGCGGTCACCCTCGGCGACGAGCTCTACGCGATCACCTCGAGCGGCGGCGTGATCCGCACCCCGGTCAACGGCGTGCGGCACAACAAGGACCGCGCGACCATGGGTGTCAAGCTCATGAACTTGCCCGAGGACGTGTCGATCGTGGCAATCGCGCGTACGACGGACAATGACGAACCCGACGCCTAATGTGACGGCCAACGACGACGCGGCCCGGGCCGCTGGGGAACGGGAGATTGGCATGAGCGACCGGACGCCGAGTTCGGTGCGCAGCGGGTCCCGCACCGGGGACGCCGCCGCGCCGACGGACAACGCTCCGGTGGAGTCTGCGCCCGTCACGTCGACGCAGTCGATCCCGACCACGGGATCGCAGCGAGCACAGAGCGCGGCGGCCGGGACGACGTCCGCTGCTGGCAGCCCAGGCCAACCGGCGGGGACTCCCGCCAGTGCCCCGCCGGTGCCGCCCGCGACGGGTGCCGGTGCCACGGTCCCTCCGGCGATGGACACCTCCGCCGCACCGACCGGTTCCTCCGCCGCTGCGGCGGCTGCCGACACGGGTGCGCCCTCCCGTGTCCGCGGCCGGGGGCCGGCGAAGAGCCGTGGCCCGCGCCGCGCCCGCCTGCAGTTGCGGCACATCGACACGTGGTCGGCGCTGAAGATCTCGCTGGTCCTGTCGATCGCGCTGTTCTTCATCTGGATGGTCGCGGTGGGCGTGCTCTACGGCGTCCTGAGCGCGCTCGGGGTCTTCGACACCCTCAACGACCTGTTCGGTCAGCTGGGGTCGGCATCCGGTTCCGCCAGGGGCGGCGACGTGGTCACGCCGGGTGTGGTCTTCGGCGGGGCGGCGGTGATCGGCGCGATCAACATCGTGCTGATGACGGCGCTGTGCACCGTCGGGACGTTCATCTACAACCTCTGCTCCGACCTGGTCGGCGGCCTCGAACTCACCCTCTCCGAGCGAGACTGAGCACATTGCGGTCGTCCGGACCGCACCGCGGCCAGGAGCCGTCCCCCCGTGACCGGGGGGCCTTTCCGTCCAGGTAGGCTGTTCGAGGTTCACGGGCCTGTAGCTCAGTTGGTTAGAGCGCATCCCTGATAAGGATGAGGCCGGAGGTTCAAGTCCTCCCAGGCCCACCCGTGTGCCAGGTTGTCGGTCGCGCAAGCCCCCGGCACCGAGCACCACGCTGGTCGCCGCTCCGGGGGCGCACCGATCGCTCGAGGAGGAACTCCGCGTGCTGAAGAAGCTGGTGCTGGCCGCAGTCGCCGCCGGGGCCCTGGTGGCGGTGCGTAAGCGCGCCGGCGGCAAGGCCGAGGCAGACCTTTGGCACGAGGCCACCCGTGGCCCTCAGGCGGTCAGCACCCCCTCGGCTCGCTGAGCCCGCCACAGACTCACCCCTCGGGGACGTAGCTCAATTGGCAGAGCACCGCCTTTGCAAGGCGGGGGTTAGGGGTTCGATTCCCCTCGTCTCCACTCCGCTGACCTGCGGTTTCACCTCCGTCGGGGGCTCCGGCGAGCCCTCCGGCGGGGTCTCAGTCCGCAAAAAGTCCGCAACTCGTCCGCGGGATGCGGCCCGCAGGGCGTCCAGCCGGTCGGCCACGTCGTCCAGGTCGTCGTCGAACAGGTCGGCGTAGCGGTCCAGGGTCATGGCCGC
>JAOPUS010000391.1 GCA_025963345.1 Blastococcus sp.
AGTTGACATAATGTGCATTATCGGCGCTAGCCGGGCAGGCTCGGAAGGGGCTGTCGGGTCAAGATCAACTGATTGATCGCGTGACGCCCCGCTGTCGTGCGTTCCGGTCGCCGCCGCCGCCGGCCGACGTCGGATATGCCTCGCGCCGCCGATGCCCGCTTGCGCACCCGCCGGGTCGCCGGGTTCTGAGCCTCCGGATCGTCGTCCGTCGACGGTTCCGTTTCCAAGATCAACTCCCCCGCTTTGTTGATCTTGATCCCCGCATCAAGATCCAATCTGCCTCCAGCAGCTACCGAACCGCCTCAGTGGCTCGTGAGGCGCTGGATGATCGTGCTCCCCCTATCCGCTCATACCGCCTACCTAACGTCACTGTGACGTTAGGTAGGCGGTATGAGCGGCTCTCGACGGGCGCCGGCGCCTGGACGTTCGTAGGGTCGGGACATGGAAACCCGACGGCCGATCGTTGCGCTCTTCACTGCACTGACGCTGTTCGGCGGTGGTGCGCTCACGGCTTGCGGCGACCCGGTCGACAGCCGCACGGGCACGCCCAAGGACACGGCGTCCAACACGAGTGGGAGCGATCCGTCCGACGAGTCGCAGGGCAACCTGCCGGACAACAGCAACCAGGAACCCAGCTCGAGCTCCGCGGGTGGCTGACGACCGGAACTGACCGTCAGCCGGCGCGCTCGGTGACCCAGAGACGGTCCAGGCGCCCCGTGGAGCGCAGCAACTCGGCCAGCTGGCGCTCCAGCTCGGCCTTGGTCGGCCGTTCCGTCAGCAGCGTCTGAGCGTCCTCCAACGCGCAGCGCAACTGGTACAGCCGGTCCTGCAGTCCGTCGAGCTCGGAACGGGACACCAGGACGACGTCGCCCGGCAGGCCGGCCTTCGCGGTGGCCGACCGCTGCTCGTAGGCCCGCTGGCGGCACGCCTGGCCGCAGTACAACCGCGGACGGCCGACCGACCCCTGCTCGGGAAGGACCCGGCGGCACCACCCGCACCGCCGTTGTTCCCCGCTACCCCGGTTGGGGATGGGGGCCACGGGAACCTCGGTCGCCGTGCCCGCTGCGTGTCGCTCTGCCACGTCTGGGCACGCTAGACGTCAGGGGCGACAGTCCTCGGGGACACGCCCGACAACCGCGCAGGAGGCTCCGTATGGCTGCTCCGGAACCCCCCGGGCCGGCGATGTTCGACGCCGTGACCGAAGGTGCCCTGCGCGACGGCCGCAGCCTCAAGTGGACCCGGTACGGATCTGCGATCGGCGCCTTCGTCGCCGAGATGGACTTCGGCACCGCGCCCGCCGTGACGCGGAGCCTGCACGAGACCGTCCGACGAGCGCAGTTGGGCTACCTGACGCCGGAGGACGCCGCCGACATGGCGCGCGCCTGTGCCGGCTGGCAGGCCCGCCGGTACGGCTGGGAGGTTCCCCCGGCGTGGATCACGCCGCTGGCCGACGTCGTCGCCGGCCTGCAGGCGGCCATCGAGCGGTTCTCGCCCCCGGGGAGCCCGGTCGTCCTCCCCACGCCCGCCTACATGCCCTTCCTGGCGGTCCCCGGCGCGCTGGGCCGCGACCTGATCCAGGTGCCGATGGTCGAGCGCGACGGCCGGATGGGCTATGACCTCGACGGCATCGCGGCCGCCTTCGACAGCGGAGCCCGGCTGTTCGTGCACGTCAACCCGCACAACCCGCTCGGCCGGGTCTTCGACGTCGACGAGCAACTCGCCCTCGCCGAGGTCGTGGCCACCGCCGGGGCCCGGGTCTTCTCCGACGAGATCCACGCACCTCTGGTGTACCCGGGCGCCGTGCACCGCCCCTACGCGTCGCTGTCGCCCGAGACGGCGCGGCACACCGTCACGGCGACGTCGACATCGAAGGCCTGGAACGTGCCGGGGCTCAAGACCGCGCAGCTGATCCTGTCCGACCCCGAGGACGTCGAGCACTGGGCACGGGTCGGATTCATGTACGGCCACGGCGCCGCCACTCCGGGGGTGCTGGCCGCGACGGCCGCCTACGACGACGGCGCGGACTGGCTGGACGACGTCCTGGGGTACCTGGACGGCAACCGTCACTTCCTGGCCGAATTGCTCGCCGACCGGCTGCCGCAGGTCCGCTACACGCCGCCCGAGGGGACGTACCTCGCCTGGCTCGACTGCCGCAGGCTGGGGCTCGAGGGGTCCGCGGGGGCCTTCTTCCTCGACCGTGCAGGCGTGGCGCTGGTCGACGGGCCGGACTGCGGGGCGCCGGGTGCCGGGCACGTGCGACTGAACTTCGCCACTCCCCGTCCGGTCCTGACGGCGATCGTGGACCGCATGGCCGCCGCCGTGGGTGCGCGCTGATCTGGGGCCGCCGGGGGCTCGCTGCCGGGGACGAGCGCCCCCACTAGCGTGTCGTCGTGCCCGCCGCGCGTTACGCCTACCTGGACGGGCCCGTCCCCCTGGCGATGGCGCACCGAGGCGGGGCGATCGAGCACCTCGAGAACTCCCTCCCGGCCTTTCAGGCCTGCGTCGACCTGGGGTACCGCTACCTCGAGACGGACGTTCGGGTGACTGCCGACGGCGTCCTGGTGGTCTTTCACGACGCGACGCTGGAGCGCGTCACCGATCGCACCGGCCGGATCGAGCACCTCACCTGGGCGGAGGTGTCGACGGCGCGGATCGGCGGTCGTGAGCCGATCCTCCGGCTGGAGGACCTGCTGGGCGCGTGGCCCGACGTCCGGTTCAACCTCGACATCAAGGCGGCCGGTGTGCTGGCCCCGCTGGTCCGGACCGTGCGCCGGCTGAAGATCACCGATCGCATCTGCCTCGGCTCGTTCTCCGACGCCCGGATCGCGGCGGCCCGCAGGCTGTTCGGGCCCGCGGTCTGCACCGCGCTGGGGCCTCGGGGCGTTGCCGCACTGCGGTTGTCCTCCTACTCCCCGCGCGCGGCCGGCCTCGTGCGCATCCAGGCCGGGTGCGCCCAGGTGCCGCTGCACCTGGGTGGCCGGGCGCTGGTCGACGAGCGCTTCCTCGCGGCCGCGCACGCACGGGACCTGCAGGTGCACGTCTGGACCGTCGACACCGAGGAGGAGGCCGCCACCATGCTCGACCTGGGCGTGGACGGCGTGATGACCGACCGCCCGGCCATGCTCCGCGAGCTGCTCGAGAAGCGCGGCCAATGGGTCCCCCGTTGACCGGCCTCGCGGAACGGCTGCGCACCTGGCGCCCGGCGACTCCGCCGCTGGCGGATGACCTCGCCCAGCTGGTCAAGCCGGACGACCCGGAATGGTTCCCCCGGGAGATGGCCATCGCCGCCGCTCCCCCGTGGTGGTTCTGGACGTTCATGCTCCGCAACTTCTCCTGGCTCGTCAGCCTCTTCGGCCGGGTCGAGGTGACCGGTGAGCTCCCGGACGAGCTTCGCGCCGGCCCGCTGCTGTTCGCCGCCAACCACATCGGCGACTTCGACCCGTTCGTCGTGGCGGTGGCCCTCCACAAGGTCGGCGTCGCCCCGCGGATCATGGCGACGGGCGGGATCATCTCCGCTCCCGTCGCCGGCCCTCTGCTCGAACGCACCGGGGCCATCCGGGTCGAGCGCGGCACCGAACTGGCCCGGCACGCCGTGCGGGTCACCGAGATCGCCCTGGTCCAGGGCGGGCACGTCGTCGCCTACCCGGAGGGCCGGGTCGGGCTGACCCCGGACGGGTGGCCGGAGCGCGGACGGACGGGCATGGCACGGCTGGCCCTCGGCATGGGCGTGCCGGTCATCCCGGTCAGCCAGTGGGGCGCCCACGAGGTCCTCCAGTACGGCAACGACTGGGGCAAGCTGCGCACCGTGCTCCGGGCGCTCGTCCGCAGGCCCGCGTTGAAGGTGTACGTCGGGCCCCCCGTCCGTCTCGACGACCTGCAGATGGGCCGGGTCGGTGATGCCAACCGCGCCCGCTACCGCATCGCCGCGGCGATCACCCGTGGCCTGGTCCCCCTCCGCGAGGGCGAGGCCGAGCGACCGCACTACGTGGACCGCACCCGCCCCACCACCGCCGTGGCCGCCTACCCGGGCGGGGCCGTCCCGGACGACGTGCCGTGAGCAGGGATCGGGTGACGGTGGCCCGTCGGTGCTGGACCGGCCGCCCGGCGGCTGGGAACCTGCGCCGGTGACTACTGCGCCGCCCGCCACCGGAGCCGGGCCCGCCGACCATCCCGTCGACCGTGCACTGAAGCGGGAGCGCTTGGGCTGGTACTCCTACGACTGGGCGATGTCGGTCTTCAACACCTCGGTGACGACCGTCTTCCTCGCCCCGTACCTGACCTCCATCGCCGAGTCCGCCGCCGACGCCGACGGCCGGATCCACCCGCTGGGCATCAGCGTCCCGGCCGGCAGCTACTTCGGCTACGTCCTGTCGGTGTCGGTCGTCCTCCAGGTGCTGGTCCTCCCGCTCACCGGCGCGATCGCCGACCGCAGCGGCCACAAGCGCCAGCTGCTGGCGGGATTCGCGACCCTTGGCTCGCTCAGCACGATGGCGATGTTCTTCGTCGCCGGCGAGCGGTACATGCTCGGCGCCGCCCTCTTCGTCGTGGCCAACCTGTGCTTCGGTGCGGCCACGGTCGTCTACTACTCGTGGCTGCCGGACCTGGCCGGACCGGACGAGCGGGACGCCGTCTCGAGCCGGGGCTGGGCCATCGGCTACCTCGGCGGTGCGCTGCTGCTCGCCGCCAACCTCGGGCTGTTCACCAGCTACGAGAGTCTCGGCCTGACCGAGGGCGAGGCCGTCCGGATCTGCCTGGCGTCGGCCGGGGTCTGGTGGGCCGGGTTCACCGTCGTCAGCGTCACGTTGCTGCGCAACCGCCGTCCGCAGCACGTCGAGTCGCCCGTGGCGGGCCGGCCCGCAGGGGCGCTGGCCGGCGGCTTCCGGCAGCTGGGCACCACCCTCCGGGACCTGCGCCGGTACCCGCTGACCCTGTGGTTCCTCGGCGCCTACCTGCTGTTCAACGACGGCGTCCAGACGATCATCGGAGTGTCGGCGCAGTACGGGAAGGAACAGCTCGAGCTCTCCCAGACCACGCTGGTCTCGGCGATCCTGCTGGTCCAGGTCGTCGCCTTCGTCGGCGCGCTGGCACTGGGCCGGCTCGCCGCGCGCGTGGGGGCCAAGCGCACCGTGCTGTGGGCGCTGGTGGTGTGGACCGGCGTGCTGGTCATCGCCTACTTCCTGCAGGCCGGTGCCGCGCTGCAGTTCTACGGCCTCGCGACCGTCATCGGCTTCGTCCTGGGCGGTACCCAGGCGCTGTCCCGGTCGTTGTTCAGTCAGCTCATCCCGCCCGGCAGGGAGGCGGAGTACTTCGGCTTCTACGAGATCAGCGACCGCGGCACGAGCTGGCTGGGTCCGTTCCTGTTCGCCCTGACCTACCAGCTGACCGAGTCCTACCGGTACGCGATCTTCAGCCTCATCTTCTTCTTCGTCGTCGGGGGCATCCTGCTGGCGAAGCTGGACATGCGGCAGGCGATCGTCGAGGCCGGCAACACCCCTCCGGAGCGCCTGTGACAGTCAGCTCCCCCACCCACCCCGAAGAGTCCGACCACCCGACCACCCCCATCCCGCTGCCGGTGCCGGCGTCCGTCCCTGCTTCCGGCGACCGGCGGCGGCACCCCGCACCGGCGCACCTGCGGTTCTTCCACGGCCCGATGGACTGCGGGAAGTCGACACTGGCTCTGCAGGTCGACCACAACCAGCGCCGGCAGGGCCGCCACGGACTGCTCCTCACCCAGGGCGACCGGTCGTCGGCTCCGCAGATCAGTTCCCGGGTGGGTCTTTCCCGCGATGCCGTGGAGGTCGACGCCGGTGCCGACCTGCGGCTCCTGGTCCGCGACCGGTGGGCCGACGGGCACCGCGTGGACTACCTGATCGTCGACGAGGCGCAGTTCCTCACCTCGGCCCAGGTGGACCAGCTCGCCGACCTCGTCGACGACTGGCACGTGGACGTCTACGCGTTCGGGCTGACCACCGACTTCCGCACCCGCCTCTTCCCGGGCACCCAGCGGCTGCTGGAGGTCGCCGACGACGTCCAGCGGGTGCAGGTGGAGGTGCTCTGCTGGTGCGGCCTCCCGGGCCTGCTGAACGCCCGCGTGGTGGCGGGCGTGATGGTCCGCTCCGGTGAGACCGTCGTGGTGGCCGACACCGCGCCGGCCGATCCGCCGGGAGCCGAGGACGGCTCCCTCTCCCCCACCGTCCGGTACCAGGTGCTCTGCCGACGGCACTACGTCCGCGGCGAACTGGGCCCGACAGCGGCCGGCCCAGGACAGCTCTCGCTGCCCTGAACGGCCGTATCGCTCACCCCTCCGGGGGGCACCGCCGCCCGGGATCTGACCCTATGCGATGATGGACAACTGATTCGGGGGAATCTCTCCGCGATTTCTGTCGTTCATCTCTGTGAGTCCTGCTGCCTGGGTATGTCCCCGGTTGCCGGACAAGGAGTTTCGACCGACACCAAAGAACGAGAGGACTGTGAGCCATGGGCGAGCGTTCCCTGCGCGGCAGCCGACTGGGCAGCGTCAGCTACGAGACCGAGCGGAACACGGCGCCCATCGAGCGGCAGTACGCCGAGTACCGGTGCCCTTCGGGCCACCTGTTCACGGTGCCGTTCGCTGACGACGCCGAGCTCCCCGACACGTGGGAGTGCAAGTTCGACGGTGGCGCGGCCAAGC
>JAOPUS010000249.1 GCA_025963345.1 Blastococcus sp.
GCGCCTCGTCGTAGCTGCGGGTCAGCAGCAGCTCCCAGGCCTGCGACTGCCGGTCCCGCTTGCCGCGCTCGGCCAGGAACTCCGACAGGTAGGCGTCCTTCGCCGCCGCCTTCTCCGCCGGGGTGGCTCCCGGAGGCAGGTCCGCGGGGTCGCCGCCCTTCAGGACGGCGACGATCGCGTCCACGACCTCAGGTCGCGGCTGATCCGTTGCACTCATCTGCGCTGCCTCCCCCGGTCCGGCGGTGGCCGCCGTGTTCCGTTCTGGGCTCAGCCTGCCCCACGGGCAGGACACTCGACCACTCAGGCGTTCAGCAGTCCCGTGACGTGCGGGAAAGCGCCGGCAGTGACCTACCCTGACGCCGGCCGCCCGGGGGCCGGCCACTCGGGAGCCGGCCGCGGGCCGCACCGGGCGGAGACACCCCATGGGCGAGATCAAGACGACGGCACGTTCGGCCCGTCCGGGCAAGGCCGTCGGCCGCAGGAACCGGATGTCGGCGCCGGCGTCGGTCCCCGTGCGCCGCACGACGCGGCCGACCATGACCCCGACGCTCGGGCAGAAGCTGCGCTACCGGTTCGACAATGCGCTGGCCAAGGGGCCCGCCGTCGTCATCGGCTGGCTGGCACTGGTCACCCTGGCCATCTTCGTGATCGCCGGACTGGCCTTCTGGGGCTTCCGGCTCGACGGGGTCAACGGCGCCGGGCCGGTCAGCAACCCGATGGAGGGGATCTGGCAGGCGATGCTGCGTGTCGTCGACGCCGGCACTTTCGCCGGCGACAGCAGCTGGCCGATGCGGCTGCTGTCCCTGGTCGTCACGCTGGCCGGCATCTTCATCGCGGGCAGCCTGATCGGCCTCATCGCCAACGCCGTCGACCAGCGGATCGAGGGCCTGCGCAAGGGCCGGAGCGACGTGCTGGAGACCGGCCACACGGTCGTGCTGGGCTGGTCCCCGCGGATCGCGGCGATCGTCTCCGAACTCGTGGTCGCCAACGCCAGCGAGAAGGACGCCGTCGTCGTCGTCCTGGGCGCCGAGGACAAGACGGTCATGGAGGACGCGTTGTCGGCCGCCGTCCGGGACACCGGCAGCACCCGGATCGTCTGCCGGTCCGGCTCGCCGGCGAGGGCCGCGGACCTGCAGATGGTCAACCTGCTGGGCGCCCGCTCGGTCATCGTCATGAGCGCCGGGTCGGGGGACGCCGACGCCATCAAGGCGGTCCTGGCGATCAAGACGCTCGACCCTGACTTCACCGGTCCGCGCGTCGTCGCCGAGATCTCCGATCCGACGTACGCCGCCAGCCTCGAGGTGCTCACCGACGGTCGGGTCGTGACGGTGAACTCCGACCACGTCATCGCCGAGATCACCGCGCAGTCCTGTCGGCAGAGCGGGCTGTCCCAGGTGCTGCGTGACCTGCTGGACTTCGACGGCGACGAGGTCTACTTCGCCCCCTTCCCCGAGCTGACCGGCCGCAGCTACGCCGAGGTGCTCACGGCGTTCGAGACCTCCGCCGTCCTGGGCCTGGCGCGCGCCGACGGCACCGTGCTGGTCAACCCGCCGTCGGCGACCGTGCTCGCCGACGGCGACGAGGTCATCGCCGTGGCCGAGGACGACTCCACGTTCGTCTGTACCGGCGTCGCCACTCGCCGGCCGCCGGTCCCGCTGCTGTCCACCGACGATGTTCCGCAGACCAAGCGCCTGCTGATCGTGGGCTGGAGCGTGCTCGGCCCCAAGGTCGTTCGTGAGATCGACCAGTTCGCGGTGCAGGGGACCGTCGTCGACGTCGTCGTCGACCCCTCGCTCGTCGATCCGCGCGACGTCCGGGTCGAGGGGCTGATCCACACCGAGCTGCGGATCCACGCCACCAGCGCCGGCCCGGACGAGCTCGCCGGCCTCGTCAGCGACGAGGAGTACGACCAGGGCATCGTCCTCAGCTACCGAGACGCGGTGGAGGCCGCCGACGGCGACGCCCGCACGCTGCTCACCCTCCTGGCGCTGCGCCGAGCCTGGCCGGCCGGCGGCGACGCCGCCGTCCGGATCGTCGCCGAGGTGCTCGAGCGCGACGACGTGGAGCTGGCCCAGGCGGGCGGAGTCGACGACTGGATCGTCAGCGACGAGGTCACCAGTCTGATGCTGGCGCAGTTGTCGGAGCGCACCGAGCTCGCGCACGTCTTCCTGGAGCTGTTCTCCCCGGAGGGGGCGCGGCTGAGCTTCCGGCCGGCGCAGCGATACGTCGGTGCCGATCCGGTCGCCTACGGTGCGATCGTCGCCGCGGGAGCCGCTCGGGACGAGTCGGTGCTGGGCTACCGCGTCGCGGCCACCGGGTCGGTGCACCTCAACCCGGTCAAGAGCGAACTCGTCGCACTGGGGGCGGCCGACCAGGTGCTGGTCGTGGAGAGCCGCGGCTGACCCGACGGACGGCGCCCGGTAGTCTGGCGCCGCACGTGGAGGATTCGCCTAGTGGCCTATGGCGCTCGCTTGGAAAGCGGGTTGGGGGCAACCCCTCGGGAGTTCGAATCTCCCATCCTCCGCAGGTAGAGCCCCGCGACCGCGGCGAGCACGAGCA
>JAOPUS010000005.1 GCA_025963345.1 Blastococcus sp.
CCGCCGCGACGCCGGAGAGGACGAGGCTCTCGATGGCGATGACATCCCCGGTGAGCCGGCTGATGATGTCCCCGAGCCTGCGGCGGTCGAAGAAGCCCACCGAGAGGGTCTGGAGGTGGGCGAAGACGGATGTGCGCAGCCTGTGCAGGAAGTTCTCACCGGTCCACGCCGTGAGATAGGCGCCGACGAACCCGATCAGGCCAGTGGCCAGGGTGATGCCTACGTAGGCGGCTGCCAGCGGGACGAACGCGGAGAAGTCGCGGGGCACGAGGACGTTGTCGACCAGCACCTTCGCCAGCCAGATACCGGCCCCTTCGAGCACGGGCCCGGCGCTCCCCAGAACCATGCTGACGAGCAACCACCAGCGCAGCGGCCGGGCGTAGGGCCAGAACCGGCGGAAGACCTCGCGGACGGGTACCGACGGGGCGGCCTCGACCAGTCCCTCGTCCTCCGGCGCGGTGGGCCTCAGCATGGTGCGCACGACGTCCCACACGGGCGCACCTCTCATCGTTGTTCATCGTTGTTTTCACAAGTGGTGGTCATCGGGGTTCGCACAAGAGGTGGCCCCCCGCGCTCAGGGCACGGAGGGCCACCTGCCGGGCCGGGTCGGACCGTCCCGGGAGGATCAGCTGGCGATCAGTCCTCGCGCTTGCCTTACTTGCCCCACCAGCCCCACCAACCCCAGTGGTCCTTCTTCTTGTCGCGCCAGCCGCCCCACCAGCCGCCCCACTTGTCGTCGTCGTGCTTCTTCCATCCCCATCCAGACATGACGGGTCCTTTCTTTAGGACTTCGGATCGAACCGGGATCCCCCGTGAAGTCGTCGAATGGGACTGCGATGGAGCAGATGCGGAATGAGCACACGCGCCACCCCTCTGAATCGACGACCAGGACAGCTCGAATCGGGACCGTTGGCGGAGCCGCGGTAGCGATGGCCTGGGAAGTGGTCGATGGCCAAGGCCCGAACTGCGGGTCTCCTCGGCACTGCCACAGGCCTGCCGGCCCTCCCGGGCCGGTCGCGCGCGTGCGAAGGGGAACCTCCGCACCGATCGAGCTGGACAGCGCCGGCGCGGCCGGTGCCGATCGACCGCTACCCGGGTGCGGCCCCGACACGTTGCCGACCGCACACGTAGAGCGCTGTCCGGTTGTTGCACGCTCACCTGCGTGCGGTGAGCATGCAAAGGATTTAGTGCCGATCTGGGGGGCGCAAGCACATCAGCCACGCTCCGGCACCAGATCGTCCGGAAACCTGCCTCCTCCGGCGTGGCCTCACATCCTGCGAGCAGCCAGTGCGCAGGGTGTTCCCGCTGATACCTGCTCGGCAGGCCTCCCACGCGCGGAGCTTCAGGGCGATCTCGCTCGACCATGATCGTTGTGCCACAGCCATGAAGTCCCTCCGGCCGCGTGGCCGGCGGGAGCCCGCTGAAAGCCCGTCAGCGCGGGCCGACGTGCTCCAACTGCTCGAGGCCGCCGGGGCCGTGCTCGGAGGCTTCGCCGCCCCCCGTGATCGCACCGAGCGCGACCACGGCCAGCACGAGGGCGACGGCGACAGCCACGGACAGCCGGGGCCTGGCGCGGACGCTGCGCCAGGAGATGCTGGCCAGCGCAGTGCGCAGCTGGAGCCATGCCAGCAGCGTCAGCGCTCGCCACCCGGGTGCCACCGGAGCCGGTGCGGGTGCCGGCGGCAGGTCTGCGGTCAGCGGCGGGAGGTCTCTCACGAACCGGGCGGCGTAGGCCGCGGCGACCCGATCGTCGCACTCCTGCAGGCTCAGCAGGCCCCGGCCCATTGCGTCGTGCAGGACCTTCACGACCGCTTCGCGGTCGGCATCCGAGGCCCGCGCCGGGGGCGCCGGCTCGTTCTGCGGCTCCGAAGGACCACGGTTCCCGGACTGTGGCGACGAGTTCATGACTCTGCTCCTCCGCATGCGCCCCTTGTGCGGCGCCAGCATGCCCCCGGTTTCTGTCAGCCGGCTGTGCCCGCGGGTGCCCCGCTCAGGACAGCGGGCTGCGGGGGAGGATGCGGTCGCTGATGATCCGCTTCTGGATCTCGCTGGTCCCCTCGAAGATCGTGGTCAGCCGGGCGTCCCGCCAGTGCCGCTCCACCTGGCGCTCGGTGGTGTAGCCGTTCCCGCCGTGCAGCTGCATGGCCTGGTTGGTCACCCGCACCGACATCTCGGTCGCCTCGAGCTTGACCATGGAGGCCTCCTTCTCGCAGGGCAGGCCGAGGTCGAGCAGGTGCGCCACCTGGCGGTAGAAGGCACGGGACTGCTCGATCTGGGCGGCCATCTCGGCGACGGTGAACCGCAGCGCCTGGAAGTCGCCGATCGGATGGCCGAACTGCTCGCGCTCCTGCAGGTAGAGCACCGAGTCCTCGAGTGCGGCACGCGCGAGACCGACCGCGCGGGCGGCGGTGTGCACGCGGGCGGTGTTGAGGAACTTCTGCGCCTCGGCGAAGCCGGCCCGCTTGGCGTCCTCGCCCTCCTCGTCGCTGGCGGCGGCCTCGTCGATGACGTTGCCGGCGGGGATCCGCACGCCGTCGAAGGTCAGGTCCCAGGTGAGGAAGCCGTGGTAGCCGACCTTGTCGATCGGATAGCCGGACAGCCCCTCCGGGAACTCGCCCCGCTTCTTCTCCAGCAGCAGGTTCACGAGCCCCTTGGAGCGGGACTCCCCCGGCTCCGGGTCCCGCTCACGCACCAGGACCTGGATGAAGTCGGCCGCCTTCGCGTTGCCGCACCAGCGCTTGCGGCCGGTGATCACCCACTCGTCGCCGTCCAGGACCGCCCGGGTCGTGACACCCGCGAGGTCCGAGCCGGCGTGGGGCTCGGACAGCGCGATCGCGCCGATCCAGTCGCCGCGCGCGCTGCGGGCGAGCAGCTCCGCCCGGCGCTCGTCGTCGAGGATCGCCGTCCCCAGGCCCTGCGACCGGGCCAGGATGCTGGCGGTGCTCATCCAGGCGCGGGCCAGCTCCTCCGACACCATGCAGTACTCGAAGACGCCGAGGCCCAGGCCGCCGCGCTCCGCCGGGACGGTGATGCCGAAGTAGCCGAGCTCGGCCAGCCGCGAGAGCAGCGAGGCCGGGATCTCGCCCTTCTGCGGGTCGAGCTCGTTGGCGACCGGCAGCACCTCGTCCATCGCCAACCGGCGGGCCTGCTCCTGGAGCTTCTCCCGCTCCGGCGTGTGCCACGGGGGCAGGAGCTCCGGGGGCTTGGGCTCCCAGATCTCGGTCTCGGCGGCGCTGTCGGTCGACGTCATCGTCGGTCGCTCTCCACTCCGTGCGGCGGATGATCACGTACACCTTGGCGGCTGGACGTGCCCGCCGCACGCCGTCCTCACCCGTGAGGTGACCGGCTTCACCCCCGCACGGCTCACCTGACCGCCGTGGTCATGATGTCCGCGTGAGCCCGGCCGACCGCACCGGCGACCGCGGGCTCGCCGACGAGGGCCAGGACATCGAGATCGTCGAACCGGACTTCGACGAGGCGCGGCATGATCGGCGACGGCCGGACTTTCGGCGCGGAAAGTCCGGTATCTCAGGAGCTGGCGCGGTCCCTGGCCAGAGCGATGTAGTGGTCGACCAGAGAGGCGTCGTCGACCGCGCCGGCGTTGACCGCCTTGCCGGGGTCGACGCCCTGGAACAGCCGCTTGAGCGGCACCTCCAGCCGTTTGCCCGTCCGGGTGTGCGGGACGCCGGGGACGGCGATGATCTCGTCGGGCACGTGCCGCGGGCTGGCCTGCTCCCGGATCGCCGTCCGGATGGTGCCGATCAGCTCGTCGGTGAGCTCCTCGCCCGGCGCCAGCTGCACGAACAGCGGCATCCAGTAGCCGCCGTCGGGCTGCTCGACCCCCAGGACGACGCAGTCGAGGACGGCGGGGATGGACTCGACGGCCGCGTAGATGTCCGCCGTCCCCATGCGCACGCCGCCGCGGTTGAGCGTGGAATCCGAGCGGCCGGTGATGATGCAGGTGCCGCGATCGGTGATCTCCAGCCAGTCGCCGTGCCGCCAGACCCGGGGCCACGGCTCGAAGTAGGCCTCGCGGTAGCGGGTGCCGTCGGGGTCGTTCCAGAAGTACAGCGGCATCGACGGCATCGGCGCGGTGATGACCAGCTCGCCGAGCTCGCCGACGACCGGCTGTCCGTCCTCGTTCCAGGAGGCGGCGGCCACGCCCAGGTTGGGCCGCTGCAGCTCGCCCGCCGTCACGGGGAGCAGCGGTGAGCTCCCGATGAAACCGGTCGCGACGTCCGTGCCGCCGGACAGCGAGCCGAGCAGCACGTCGGGGCGCACCGCGTCGTAGACCCAGTGGAAGGCCGACGCCGGCAGGGGTGAGCCGGTCGAGCCGATGCTCCGCAGGGCCGACAGGTCGTGGAGCTCCGCTGGCCGGATCCCCGCCTTCTCGCACGCGGTCAGATAGCCGGCGCTGGTACCGAGGTAGGTCATCGCCGTGCGGGCGGCCAGCGCGAACTGGGCGTCGACCGACGGATGCGCGGGGGCACCGTCGTAGACGATCAGCGTCGCGCCGGACAGCAGCACCGAGGTCGCGATGTTCCACATGATCCAGGCGGTGGAGGCGTACCAGAAGAACCGGTCGCCGACGCCCACGTCCATGTGCAGCTCCGCCGCCTTGCGCTGCTCGAGGACGACGCCGCCGTGGCCGTGGACGATCCCCTTGGGCAGCCCGGTCGTGCCCGACGAGTAGACGATCCACAGCGGGTGGTCGAAGGGCAGCTCGGCGAACTCCGGCTGCTGCTCATCGGCGACGGCCTCCGACCACGCGAGCGCGCCGTCGGGCACCTCCTCCGGGAAGAGCCGCGGGACGGCGATCGTCGTCCGCACGGTCGGCAGGGAGGCCCGCAGCTCGGCGACGACGTCCCGGCGGTCGTAGTCCTTGCCGTTGAACCGGTAGCCGTCGGCGGCGACCAGCACGGTGGGCTCGATCTGGGCGAACCGGTCGAGGACGGCGCGGGTGCCGAAGTCGGGCGCGCAGGAGGACCAGACCGCACCGATGGACGCCGCACCGAGGAAAGCGATCACCGCCTCGGCGACGTTGGGCAGGTAGCCGGCCACCCGGTCGCCGCGCTGCACCCCGAGCCGGCGCAGCGTCGCGGCGAACGCACCGACCTGGCCGGCCAGCGTCGCCCAGGAGACATCGACCGGGTCGCCGTCCTCGGCCACCACGATCAGCGCCGGATGCTCGTCGCTGCCGTTGCGCAGGACCTGCTCGGCGTAGTTGACCGTCGTGCCGGGGAACCAGACCGCACCCGGCATGCTCCGGTCTGCCAGCACCTGGTCGTCGGGGACGTCGGGCAGCACGCCGGTCCAGGTGGCGAGGTCGCCCCAGAACTGGTCGAGGTGGTCCACCGACCACCGCCACAGCAGGTCGTAGTCGGTGGGATCGCCGAAGGAGAGGCCGCGCCGCTGCTCGACCCAGCCGGCGAAGGCGGCCACGCGGGTGGCGCGGATGCTCTCCCGGGTCGGGCGCCAGAGTTCGTCAGGGCGATCACTCACGTCCGCACCATGCCATCCTGTGCCGACGCCGACCACGGCACGCCGACGACCAGCGCAGGAGCTCACCGTGCAGCCCGACCCCCCGGATGAGCGGAACGTGCTGGGCGGCCCGCTTCAGCCGTGCGGCATGGATCCGATGACCGGCTTCTACCGGGACGGGCACTGCAACAGCGGCCCCGAAGACCTCGGCTCCCACACCGTCTGCGCGGTCGTCTCGGCCGACTTCCTGACCATGCAGCGCGATCTGGGCAACGACCTGTCGACGCCGCGGCCCGAGTACGGCTTCCCCGGCCTCCGGCCCGGCGACCGGTGGTGCGTCGTCGCGGTCCGCTGGCTGCAGGCCTACCAGGCGGGTGCGGCGGCCGGCGTCGTCCTCGCCTCCACCAATGCCCGGGCACTGGAGATCGTGCCGATCGAGGCGCTGCGCCAGAACGCGGTCGACGTCCCGGACGACATCAGCGGCCTGGAGTAACGGCCCCGTCCACCCCCGTGGTCCGCGGAAGGCCCCGGAAGTAGGTCGGCCCGCCCGGATCGACGGAATGAGTTGCCCCGTCGCGACGCTGGCGAGGGCATGAGCGATCTCCTGGACCTGCCAGTCACCACGCTGGACGGCGAGCCGACCACACTCGGCGCAATGACCGGCGGCCGAGCCGCCCTCGTCGTCAACGTCGCCAGCAGGTGTGGGCTCACGCCCCAGTACGGCGCGCTCGAGGCGCTGCAGAAGGAGTACGCCGACCGGGGGTTCACCGTCGTCGGCGTTCCGTGCAACCAGTTCCGGGGGCAGGAGCCGGGGACCGCCGAGGAGATCGCCGAGTTCTGCTCCGCGACCTACGGCGTCACGTTCCCGATGACGGACAAGGTCGAGGTGAACGGAGCCGGCGCGCATCCGCTCTACCAGCGGCTGACCGCAGCACCGGATGCGGCCGGGGAGTCCGGCGACGTCCAGTGGAACTTCGAGAAGTTCCTCATCGACGGCTCGGGCGAGATCGTCGGCCGGTTCCGGCCCACGACCCTGCCCGACGCCCCGGAGGTCCGGGCCGCGATCGAGTCGGTCCTCCCCGCCTGAGCGGAGGGGCGGGACGCAGTTCCGCGCCCAGGCACTCCGCATGAGGGACGGCACTAGGTAAGGTAAGCCTTCCTTATCTCGCCCGACCTGCCCCGGAGCTGCCCGTGACCGCCGCGATCGACGCCCCGGTGGTCCGGGACACGAGGAGACGGCGCTCCACCCGCTCCCGGCGGTTGACCGGCCTGGCGATCCTGCTCGTCCTGGTCGTTGCCGCCGCGCTGGCCAGCATCGCCGTCGGCACCCGCTCGATCGGCCCGGGCGAGGTCTGGCGATCCCTGTTCGACGGCGACCTGAGCACCGAGGAAGCGGTGATCGTCCGCCAGCTGCGCGTGCCGCGGACGGCGCTCGGACTGATGGTCGGGCTCGCCCTGGGCGTCGCCGGGGCGCTGATGCAGGGGCACACCCGCAACCCGCTCGGCGACCCCGGGCTGCTCGGGGTCACGGCCGGCGCCTCCCTCGCCGTCGTCCTGGCGATCGCCTGGTTCGGGATCGGGACGCCGTCCGGCTACGTCTGGTTCGCCTTCGGCGGCGCCCTGGCCGGCACGGTGCTCGTCTACGCGATCGGCTCGGCCGGGCACAGCGGCCCCACACCGGTCACCCTCGCGCTGGCCGGCGCCGCGCTGTCGGCCCTGCTCTACGCGCTGGTCCGCGCCGTAGTGGTGAGCGACCAGCAGACCCTCGACAGCTTCCGGTTCTGGGTGGTCGGTGCGCTCGCCGGTCGCGGCGCCGACGTCGCCTGGCAGGTGGCTCCCTTCATCGCCCTCGGCCTGCTGCTCGCGGTGGCGAACGCCCCCGCGCTGAACCTGCTCGGGCTCGGCGAGGACGTCGCCCGGGGGCTGGGCCAGCGGATCTGGCCGGCCCGCATCGTGGGGCTGAGCGCTATCACCCTGCTGTGCGGGGCCGCGACCGCCGCCTGTGGGCCGATCGCCTTCGTCGGGCTCGTCGTCCCGCACGCCGTCCGCGCGGTCACCGGCCCCGACCACCGCTGGCTGATCCCCTGTTCCGGGCTGCTCGGCGCCGCCCTGCTCCTGACCGCCGACGTCATCGGCCGGATCGTGGCCCGCCCCGGCGAACTGCAGGTGGGCATCGTCCTGGCGCTGGTCGGCGCCCCGTTCTTCATCGCCCTGGTCCGTCGCCGCCGGACGGCGACGCTGTGAGCACACAGGAACTGGCCCGGACGGCGGTCCGACTCGGCCCTGTCTCGGCGATCGTGCGGTGGCGTCAGCTCGTCGTCCCCCTCGTGGCCCTCGCCGTCCTCCTGCTGCTGTCGGCAGTGAGCCTGGGCCGCGGCGAGTTCCCGATCGGCATCGGCGACGTGCTGCGCACCCTGGCCGGACTCGGCGAGAAGGCGCAGGAGTTCATCGTGCTGGAACTGCGCGCCCCGCGGATCGTCGTCGGCCTGCTGGTCGGGCTCGCACTCGGCATCGCCGGCGCGTTGTTCCAGACCTTCGCCCGCAACCCGCTGGCCTCCCCCGACGTCCTCGGCATCACCCAGGGCGCCTCGGTGGGTGCGGTCGCCGCCATCGTGCTCAGCGGTGGGGCCGCGAGCTTCCTCGGCGTGCCCCTCGCCGCGCTGACCGGAGCGCTCCTCGCCGGCTCGCTGCTGTTCGTCCTCAGCTGGCGGGCGGGGATCGACGGCTACCGGCTCGTGCTCGTCGGCATCGCGCTCTGGTCGGCCCTGGCCGCGCTCACCGACTGGCTGCTCACCAACGCCGAGATCCACGACGCCACTGCGGCCTACGTGTGGATCACCGGCTCGCTGAACGCCCGCACGTGGGACCACGCCGTCCCCCTGGTGCTGTCCGTGCTCGTCCTCGCGCCGCTCGCCCTGGCCGCCAGCCGGGTGCTCGGCGTGCTCCAGTTCGGCGACGACACCGCCCGCGGCCTGGGGGTCCGGCTCCCGCTCGCTCAGGGGGCCGTCGTCCTGGTCGCGGTCGGGCTGGTCGCCACCTCGGTCGCTGCCGCCGGGCCGATCACCTTCGTGGCCCTCGTCGTCCCGCAGATCGCCGTCCGCCTGACCGGTGGGTCACGGCCGCCGCTGCTGGCGTCCGGGTTGCTGGGCGCGGTGCTCGTGGTGGGCGCAGACCTGGCCACCCGCACCCTGCTCCCTCAGGCACTGCCCGTCGGCATCCTCACCGCCGCCATCGGCGCCCCGTACCTGCTCTGGCTCCTCGTCCGCGGAAGGCGGCGATACACGCTGTGACGATCGACAGCCAAGCCGGACCGGTCCGTCTCGCGGCCGAGCACGTCCGCCTCGCCTACGACGAGCGGGTGGTCGTCGACGACCTCGATCTGGAGCTCACCGAGGGGTCGTTCACCGCGATCGTCGGGCCCAACGGCTGCGGGAAGTCCACGCTGCTGCGTGCCCTGGGCCGGCTGATGCGGCCGACGTCGGGCCAGGTCCTGCTGGACGGGCGGGCGATCGCGCGGACGCCGACCCGCGAGGTCGCCAAGGTGCTGGGCCTGCTGCCCCAGGCACCGATCGCACCGGAGGGACTCACCGTCGCCGACCTGGTCGCGCGTGGCCGGCACCCGCACCAGAGCTGGCTGCGCCAGTGGTCCCGGGACGACGAGGCAGTGGTCGCCGAGGCGCTCGCCTGGACCGACATGGCCGAGCTGGCCGACCGCCCCGTCGATGCCCTCTCCGGCGGCCAGCGGCAACGCGCCTGGATCTCGATGGCGCTCGCGCAGGGCACCGACCTGCTGCTGCTCGACGAGCCGACCACCTACCTCGACCTCTCGCACCAGATCGACGTCCTGGAGCTGGTCGGCCGGCTACACGCCGAGCGCGGTCGCACCGTCGTCGTGGTGCTGCACGACCTGAACCTCGCGGCCCGCTACGCCCAGCGGCTGGTCGCGATGAAGGACGGCGCACTCGTGGCCTCGGGCACGCCGGAGGAGGTGCTCACCGAGCAACTGCTGGCCGACGTGTTCGATCTCGAGGCCCGGGTCCTGCCCGATCCGGTCGCCGGGACGCCGATGGTGGTGCCGGTCCGCCGACTGCGGTGAGGACCCCCGGGGATCAGCTCGCCAGCGCCGCGGGGGTCTCGGGCAGCGACGTCGGCATCGGCGTCGCGCGGGCGGTCTGGGCCAGCACGATCCCGGTCAGGACGACGACACCGCCGGCCACCTGCCAGCCGGTGAGCACCTGCTCCACCCACAGCCAGGCCACGATCGAGGCGAACACCGGCTCGACCGTCGCGACGAGCCCCGCGGCGGTCGGAGCCAGGTGCCGGAGGGCGGAGATCGACAGCCAGAACGGCACGATCGCGCCGAGGACGACGATCCAGGCCACCAGCAGCCAGAGCGGCAGCTGCAGCGAGCCCGCCGACACCGGCACCCGCTCCGCCAGCACCCCCGCGTCGAACTGCCACCACGGCGCGGCCGCAGCCCAGAAGAGCGCGGCCGCCACGAAGCTCCAGCAGGTGAGCGCCACGGGGTCGCGGGTGACGGTGCCGCGCTCACCCATGAGGTAGTAGGTCGCCAGGCAGAGCGCCGCGATCAGCGCCGCGCCCAGGCCGACCGGGTCCAGCGACCCGCCGTCCTGCCAGATCTCGGCGACCAGCACCAGCCCGGACAGCGACAGCAGCAGGGCCAGCCAGAGCCGGCTGCGTACCTTCTCCCGGCGCACCAGCCAGACGTAGAGCGCGATGAAGACCGGCGCGGTCATCTCGAAGACCAGCGCGATCCCGACCGGCATCCGGCCGATGGCGACGTAGTAGAGGAACTGGGTGAGCGCGACCCCCACCACGCCGAACACGGCCAGGAAGGGGACCTCCCGCCAGGTGATCCGCAGCCGCCGCGGGGCGACGACCGCGAGGACGACCAGCAGGCACACGGCCGCGCCGGTGCAGCGCAGGGCGGTGAGTCGGGTCGCCGGGATGCCCGCCTGCAGCGCGAGCGTGGAGACCGTGCCATTGACGGCGAAGAGGCCCGCCGCGGTCAGCGTCAGCGCGTAACCGACGGCGGGGCGGGCGACACGGGTCACGCCGGGAACGTAGTCCCCAACCGCCTCCGAGCCCCCTACCGGGCCGCCGGGCGGATCAGAAGAGCGCGAGTTCCTGCGTGGGGGCGGCCGGTGGCTCGGTGGCCCCGGTGAACACCTGGTCCAGCCCGGCCAGTTCGAAGACCCGCCAGACCGACGGTTGGACACCTCGCAGGCGCATCGCGATGCCGCGCTGGAGGGCCCAGCGCCGGACGCCGAGCAGCGCGGACAGCCCGATCGACCCCATCGACGGGACCCCGGCGAGGTCGATCTCCAGCTCACGGCAGCCCGCCAGGGCTCGGCCCGCCAGGAACGACTCCAACTGCAGGGCGCTCAGGCCGTCGAGGTCACCGCGGACCAGCACGACGGCGCGGCTGCCCGACGATTCCCAGTCCAGCCCGGAGGCAGGACGACGCGCCACCGGATGCGCCACCCACCAGGGACGACGTCCGGCGGAGGCTCGCACCACCCGTCGCGAGGCGTCCCGCTCATGCGTCCGAACCATGCCCTGTCCCCCAGCCCTGCCGACGACACCGCCGTCGTGTGGTAGACGCTACGCAGGGCTACTGACGGGATCCGGTGTGTCCGAGGCCACAGCACCGGCGTGGCGGAGGCCGACGCGCCGGAGCGCGGCACCGCGCCACGGTCAGTGACCGCCCTGTAGCCGGTGGATCGTGGGCCCCGCGGATCCGGCCGGACGCTGGACGAGTGGGGAGCCCTCCTCGCCACCTCGGGCGTCGACCCCTCGACCAGAACGCGGTGCGCCGCTGGCTGCGCGAGGTCCACGGCGTCAGGCAGAACAGCCAGTGGGCCATCGCCGACGCCGCTGCCCGGGACGCTGGCTGGGTGCGGCGCACCGTCGAGGAGTACGTCCACGCGCAGTACACCGGCGCCAAGGCAGCCCTGCGCCCGGTCTTCGACGCCGTGCGCGAGGCGGCTCTCGCCCTCGGGGGCGACGTCGACGAGGAGGTCCGCAGCCTGCTGCGAGCCGCCTACGAGCAGCACGGCTGACGCCGCGGCCGAGCACACTGGAGCCCGTGGAGAGCAGGCCGGCCTGGTCGGACCGCCGGCGCCGCACCCTGCTCGGGTTCGCTCTCGGGATCCTGGTCTTCGGCGTCGCCGCGATCGCGCTGCCGGCCCAGTACGGCGTGACCTCTGCGTTCCTGGCCGCTCTCTGCGGCTTCCTGCTCGTGGTGGCCACGGTGGTGTTCGTCGCCATCCCGGGGCCGGACACCCTGCACACGCTGTTCCACACCGTCCCACTGGCGGGCGCCGTGCTCGTCGTCGCCGTCCTCCTGTTGCTGTCCACGTCGGCCGACCTGCGCTGGCTGTGGTCGGTGGTCGCCGTCGCCGCGGCGGCCTGGACGGTGGCCTCC
>JAOPUS010000020.1 GCA_025963345.1 Blastococcus sp.
CCGGCCGACCAGCAGGTGGTGCGGATGCACCCGGCCGCGATCCAGCCGTCGGGCACGGACGTCCCGGAGGCCGGCCGCGACCAGCCAGCGAGCCCGCTCGTCGGGGTCGGTGAACACGAACTCCGGGGACCCTTCGGTGATCTTCAGGACCCGGACCGACAGCGCCTCCTGCATGGCGTTCCACCGGGCCTTCCACCGAGGCCGGATGGCCATGTCCTTGACCACCAGCACCCCTCCGGGGGCCAGCACCGCCGCACATGACTCCAGCAGTGCCCGCTGGGCCGTCTCGTCGAGCAGGTAGAGCACGTCCACCAGGACGACGGCGTCCCATGGACCGTCCGGAACCGAGCCGGAGTCGCCGACCGCGAAGTCCAGTCGCCCACCGGCGAGCGACTCGGCCGCCGCCGCGACCGCGATCTTGTCCGCGTCGATGTCCACGCCGTGCACCTGCAGCCCGGGCGACCGCTGGGCGAGATAGCCGCTGAACAGGCCGTGCCCGCAGCCGACCTCGAGTACCCGGCCCGAGGACGGGAGCACCTCGACGACCGCCGGGAACGGGCAGGTCAGCCAGCGCACGAGGACGTGCAGCCGGTCCCCCAGGGGCGCCTTCCGATAGGCGCGCAGCGCCGTCAGCGCCGCAGTGTCGGGCCAGCGGCTCACCCGGCGGCCGCCACGTCGGCGAACGTGCCCAGCCGCCAGCCCTGCCGCTCGACCAGAGTCCGGGTCGACGGCGAGGTCAGCATGGCCAGCTCGTCGCCCCAGCGGTAACCCCAGCCGAACCGGGCGAGGTCGGACTCCCCCGCCTCGCCGGGGTGGGTGTTGACCTCGGCCGTCGCCGCCCCGCCGTCGGTCAGCTGCTGCAGCGCGACGGCAAACCGCTCGCCGTCCAGGTGCCCCGCCTCGTCCAGCCCGGCATAGGCGTCGGTGGTGACCAACGCGGCTCGGTCGAGCCTGCGGCGGAGCCGTCCGGCCAGCAGCCGCACCCCGGCGCCCAACGGCCCACGGCGCCGGCTCCCGGGCAGCCGCACGCAGGGAATACCGGCCTCGCGGGCCAGGTCCACGACGACGGCGGCGACCGCGGGCCACAGGTGGGTGTGCTGGTGGGTGTCCAGGTGGGTGACCGGCACCCCGATGCCCCGGACCCGCTCCAGCTGGGCGCGGAACTCCCGGGCGACGTCGTCTGCGTCTATGCGCCCGGCCGCCCCGCGGGTGACCACGGTCCGGTAGGAGAGCGGGAAGCGCCCCTCCCGGTCGACGAGCGTGGGCACCTCACGGGCCGACAGCAGCGGCCGGTCCTCCCCCACGATCGCCAGGTGGGCGCCGAGGGCCAGGTCGCCGGCCTCCCGCACGGTGGTCGCGGCCTGCTCGAATGCCGTCCCGACGGCGAGCACCGACGTCGAGGTGACGACGCCGTCGGAGTGCGCGCGCCGGACAGCGTGGCAGACCCCGGGGGTGAGGCCCAGATCGTCGGCATTGATCACCAGCAGGCGGCTCACCGGGCGGCCGGGGCCAGCCGGGCCAGCTCGGCCCGCAGCTGACGCATCTCCGTGAGCATCCGGCGGATGACGGCAACGGAGGACAGCGTCGAGACTCCGCGGGAGCGGGGGAAGTAGTCCACCCCGATCTGCACGATGTGGAAGCCCAGCCTCTGGGCCCGGATGACCAACTCGGCGTCGATGAACGAGCCCTCGCTGACCGGCTGCGTGAGGTCGAGAACGCGCCGACGGACCAGCTTGAACGCGAAGTTGATGTCCCGCACCCGCGTGCCGAAGGTCAGCTGCACCAGGGAGTTGTAGACGAAGGAGTAGACGGCGCGACGGGGTCCCTCGCCGGTGCGGTCCAGCCGGTAGGCGCTGACCATGTCCGCCTCGTAGTGGCGCAGCACCCGCAGCGCGCGGCCCAGCTCGAGCATCTCGAAAGGCAGGTCGGCGTCGGTGTAGAGGACGACGTCGCCGCGCACGGAGGCGAATCCGGTCTTGATGCTCCCGCCGAGCCCACGATTGACCGGATGGTGCACCACCCGGACGCGGGCGTCGGCGGCGGCGAGGGCGTCGGCGATCTCCGGAGTGCGATCGGTCGAGCAGTCGTCGACGATCACCAGCTCGTACGCGGCGATCTCCCCGATGCCGATCAGCCGTTGGCACTCCTCCTCGGCGGCGCGCACGGCCCGTTCGACATAGTCCTCCTCGTTCCACATAGGGAAGAAGATCGACAGCAGGTCGACTTTGGCCGATTCGTTCACGAGACCTCCACCCCGTTGACGAAGGCGACCGTGGCGGTGCACAGCCCGACGAAAAGTACTGCGAGCACGACCGGCACCAGCCACCGAGAGCGCCGGTCTCCGGCGAGCACCACTGCTGCGGCGGCCAGGACAGGATAGGCAGCCAGCACGTACCGGCCCGACCCCATGAAGTCCTTGGTACCGATGAACGGGATGGCCAGCGAGACCACGGTGTAGGCGGTGTAGCCCCAACCGAACCGTCGCCAGACGGTGCGCAGCAGCAGCACCGCGGCGAGGCAGACCAGCGCCTGCGGCACCACCAGGACGACGTCGTCCCATCTTCCGTGGTACAGGGCCCCGAAGAACGGCACCTTGAACCAGGTGCGCGGTCCCCCCTCCTGGTTCCAGCCCGGGGCGCCCTGGACGGTGGCGAAGGCGAGCGGGTCGCCGAACCGGACACCGAGGTAGACCATCCACGAGACGAGTCCGGCACCGGACAACAACAGGGCCGCCTGACGCCAGCGCACGAACCGAACCGACTGCACCAACTCCCGGAACGACACGGGCCCGGCCCGCTCGGTCAGGGGGGCGTCGACCGGCCCTCCGGCGGAGGCCCCCGGGCTCGCGGCACTGCCGACGAGCACTCCTGCGTTCCGGCGCGCGGCCCGATCCTGGGCGATCAGCTCGACAGCCCGGACCACCAGGCCCACGGCCACGGCGATCCCGACCGGCCGCCCCGCCGTCGCCAGCGCGCCGACCAATCCGGCAAGCACGTAGTGCCGGCGCTCCAGCAGGGCGAAGGACCCCAGCGCAGTCAGCAGGAACGACGCGTCGCCGTAGCCGCTGCCGTAGAGGAAGAAGCTGTAGGGGTAGACCAACAGCACGGCCACCGCGATGACGGCGGTGCGAGGTTCCACCCGCGTGCGCACCCAGTCGGCGAACAGCATGACGACGCCCGCTGCGCAGATCAGGGTCACCAGGCCGGCGGCGGTGGAGACGTCCCCGCCGAGGATCGCGCCGACCGCGCGGACCAGGAGGGGATACGCAGGAAAGAACGCGATCGAGGACTGCTGGCCGGGTGTGTAGGAGTAGCCATCCTCAGCGATCCGGTAGTACCAGCCCGAGTCGCCCTGGAACCACGCATCCAGCCACCCGGGACCGTTCAGGTAGTCGTGGCCGGGGGTCGGGCCCACGGTGTGATGGGTAACCCAGGCGAGCACCGTCGTGAGCACGGTCACGAGGACGAAAGCACCCAGTGCGTAGACAGGCAGGCGCCGGACGACGACCTTCAGCCCCTCTCCCGGCGGCTGCGTCACGACCGCGAATCTATGTCGGCAGAGGAATCCGAGTACAGGGACACTCGCAATTCGATCGGATCTTCGACGGGAAATTCCGCCGGGTCGGCCATGAAGCTCTATCGACCGGTCCCGACGACCCGGCCACGACGCACAGAAGCGAGGACGCGGTGCTGCTGTCGGTGCTGGCCGTCGCCGGGGCGGCGCTCTGTTACGGCGCGTCCGCCGTCCTCCAAGCGGCCGCCGTCGCCAGGTCCGGGCGGACCGACCTGACCGGGCTGGTCGGCGGACTGGCCCGCGATCCCCGCTATCTGTGCGGTCTCCTCCTGGTCGCCGGGGGCTTCCTGCTGTCCGTGGTCGCCATCCGCGCGCTACCGCTGTTCGTGGTGCAGGCAGGGCGCGCATCCAGCCTCGGGGTCACCGCCCTGCTGGCCGCGCTCGTGCTGGGCACCCGCCTCCATCACCGCGAGAAGCTCGCTCTCGGCGGGGTCGGCATCGGACTCGTAGCGGTGGCGCTTGCCGCGACGCCGCAAGGACCCGCGGTCGTTCCCGGCGCCGTCCGGTGGGCGGTGCTGGCCGCCGCTGTCGTACTTGCCGCACTCACCCTTGCCGCGGCCCGAACCCGTCCCTCGGCCCGCACGGCAACCCTTGTCGCGGCCCTGGCCGGCAGCTGTTTCGGGTTGCTGGCGCTGGCCGCCCGTGTCCTCGGCCCGATCGCCCTCCCCGACGTGCTCACCGATCCCAGCGCGTACGCCGTCGGAGTGGCCAGTGCCGCCGGGTTGGTCGCCGGCGCCCTGGCCCTCCAGCGGGGCAGCGTGGTCGCGGTGACGACGACGATGGTGGCCACGGAGGCCGTGCTGGGGTCGCTGCTGGGCCTTGCGGTCGGCGACCGACCGGCCGACGGCATGGCCTGGCTGGCCGCTGCGGGCTTTCTCGCGACGGTCGGAAGTGCCCTGCTGCTGGCCCGCTTCGGCGCGCCCCCGACCGATCCGGACGCTCCCGGCGACGCCGGACGGACACAGCACACACCGAAGACCACGACGGCTGAGTCCCGAGGCAGGGACGGAACCGGGTAGATCTGCTCCCGCCCGTGGGGTTCCGGGGCGCCACGCTGGCCTAGTCTCCGTGGCCGGCGGCTCGGCTCTCGTGTACGGCCACTCCTCCGGCACGGCGCTGGCCCTGGAAGCCGCGGCGCGCGGCGTCCGGGTCACCGGGCTGGCGGCCCAGGAGCCTCCCTACACGGTCGCGGAGGGCGGGACCGGTGGGTCCGGGGAGCTTCTCGAAGGAATACGGGCGCGGATCGGTGCCGGTGACCGCGACGGCGCCGCCGCACTGTTCATGCAGGGCGCCGGAACCCCGTCCGAGGTCATCGCCATGGTCCAGCAGGGGTCTGGCTGGCCGCGCATGCGCGAGCCCGCACCCTCGCTCGTCTACGACCTCACCCTGTGCAACGGCGGGGTGGTGCCCCGCGAGCGGCTGGCGCGGATCGGCGTCCCGACCACCACCATCTCGGGTGGCTCCAGTCCGGAGTGGGCCGGCGGGGCCTGCGCAGCCGTGGCGGCCGCCGTCCCCGGTGCGCGCCACGTGGTGCTCGCCGGCCAGACCCACGCCGTAGCCCACGACATGGTCGCGCCGGTGCTGATCGACCACTTCCGATCCTGACCGCTCGGGCGGGCGTGCGGCCGGCGGACTCACCGCGTCAGGGGGCCAGGCCGGTGCCCGGTGGCGGGAGGAACAGTCCCTCGCGGAGTGCGCGGACGGCCAGCCCGGTCCGCGAGGGGGCCGCCAGCAGATGCATGCTGCGGTGGATGCCGTCGGCGACGGCCTGCACGGTGACCCTCAGGGCCGCGGCGATGCGTTCGTCGGGGAAGTCCGCCACGACGTACCCGAGGATCTGCAGTTCCCGGTAGGTCAGGCCGCGCAGATCCGGGTCCGGGGAGACCAGGACGACGGCTCGCAGGTGGTCCAGGCTCTCGCCGCGGCAGTCCAGCACGCTGACCCGAAGTAGCGCCCCGGTGAGCGCGGCGGCCGGCGCGGGGTGGAGGAAGACCGCGTAGGCGGAACCGGCGTCGAGTCGCTCGGCCGCCTCCGCGAGGGCCGGCGCCCCTGCAGCGAGTATCCGGTGGGCAGGCAGCCCGGGCAGCGGGAGCACGTTGCCACCGCGGGTCAGCAGGACACCGGCTTCGGCGTCCCGGACCAGCCGTGCGGCGGCGCGGATCGTGCGCATCCGGTCGACCGCGTGAGCCATCACCCTGGTGACGTGGCCGACCAGGTCACGATCGGAGACGGTCGGGCGGGCCGGGTCCTCGGTGAGCACCGTCAGGTGCCCGACGTGCCGGCCGTCCGGGGTGAACAATCCGACCCCGAGGGAACCCCCGAAGCCGGCCGGCCACAGGTACTCCGGCCAGGCGAGCGACTCCGCTGCCGGCATGGGCAGGTCGGTGAGCAGCAACGGCGGGGTCGGCCGGTTCACGCCCACCAGCTCCAGCTCGGCGTCGCCTTCCGTGCTCTCGCAGTAGGCGTGCAGCGCCTCGACCTCGCCGGTGGCGGCAAGGGCGTAGCGGGCGTGCCGCTCCGGGTCCCGGACAGAGATCGATGCGGCCTCGAAGTGCACCGCCCGGCCCAGCGCGTCGATCATCTGCTGGGCGCGGTCGCTCAGCGAGACTGGCTCGCTCGCGATCTGCACCATTGCCGCCGTGAGCGCCAATGTCGCCGGGTTCATCTCGGCCACACCACCACCCGGCCTGCCGGAGAGCGGCGGCCGGTTGCCGGGGGCTGCCTCCCAACCTGCACCGCGACCACCTTCCGATGCCCACAACGAGCTGACGGCCATGAGTAAAGCCCGGTTGGCCCAGCGTCTCTATGCCACCAGCGCAGAGTTCGGTGCGGTTCGCGCAGGACACGGGACGTGTGACCGGTCCGCGTCGTCTGCGCGATGCCGCCCTCGAAGCGCCGCAGGGTCTCCGACGGTCTCTACCCGAACTTCTCCTGGTAGGCCGCCGCGAACCGGCTCAGGTACAGGAAACCCCACCGGCCGTGCCCGTCATGTCGGACCGGAGCACCCCTGCCCGGACAACCGGCTGCGCCGACCGGCCGCGACCGTGACACGCCGCCCTGCCCCTGGCGGGTGGCCCCGGCCCCGCGGAACCCGCACCAGGAGCGACGGCCCGTGGACGACGCCACGGGACCGGGCAGCCTGCTGCGTTCATGCTCTGGCTCACTCACCCACCGGGCGACGACGCCACAGGTTCCTGGCCTAGCCTGTCGCGCACGCACCTGTGCGTCATCGTCAGCCCAGCAACGGCTGAACCGCTTCCGGGGGTGACGAGTCCCCCTCAGCGCCGGCACCGTGCGCGAGCTGCGGCCGATCCGCAGATCTCGCTGGCGTGTCGATGCGGGAGTCGAGCATGCAGAACGTTTCGGCGGCGTACCTCGATCTGACCCAGATCGCCGCGTCCGCCGCACCGCTCCCACAACGGGCGGGAGACCTCCTCACGGTCCTGCGCCGCGTCATCCCGTTCGACGGTGCGTGGCTTGCTCTCGCCGACCCGGATCACCTCCGCTACACATCCCTGGCCGCGGCCGACCTGGACGAGGCCACGCTCACTTTCCTCACGGGCCCGACGATGGCAAGGGACATCGAGGTGACCGGGACCCATCGGGACAGCACACCGATGAGCCCGTCGGATCTGCCCTACCCGGTGACGCAGCTACCGACCTGGGCCGACTGCCTGATCCCGGCCGGATACCGCGAGGCCCTGGCGGTCGGGCTGTTCGCCCCCGGCGGTCGGCACGTCGGCTTCCTCGCCCTCCTGTCCGAGAGCAGGGATCCGCCGTCGGCGGACATGCGCTGCCAGCTGGCGCGGCTGACGCCGGTGCTGACCCGGGCCGTCGACCCCATGCGGTCTCTGCTCCCTGCGGCACGCCTGGTCCAGGGGGCCACCGCCGGTGTTGTGCTCCGGGCCGACGGTGGCCGCGACGTACTTCCCGGCATGGGCGACCACCCCCTCCTGGCGACCGACTCCCCCGCGCTGCACCTGGCACGGGCGGCGATCGCGGCGGGACACGTCTACACGTCGTTCCTCTGGCCGCTCGGGGGGCGACACGCACCGGACGGGCATGCCCGCATCACCGCCCTGGCCGGCAGCGAGGACCTCCCGGCGGTCCTCATGGGCACAGCTCTCGTGTCCCCGTCCGGAAACCTGCGCGGGCTGACCCCGCGGGAGCTCGAGGTCCTCGGGCTGGTGATCGGGGGACTGTCCAACCATGAGATCGCGAGGGCGCTGGTGGTAGCCCAGCGCACCGTCGCGGCGCACCTGGAACACATCCTGGCCAAGCTGGGCGCCCCTACCAGGACGCTCGCGGCGGTGCGCGCTGCGCGGGACGGTCTCTACGTCCCCGGTCCGCCGCGCACGCCCCCGTCCGGCCGCCGGACGACCCCGCGCTGACCGGGTGGTGCGCTCCCCGCCCGTTCGACCTCTGCACGTTCTACGAGGACGGGCGGCGACTGCGAGCCTGCTCCGGCGCTCGGCCGAGCAGTGCGGCGAGCCGGTCGATCGCGGGCGCGTCGGCGGCCACCGGCCGGGACGGCCCGAACGGCTGGCGGCCCTCCGGCAGATGGCCGAGGAGGTCGCGGCTGAACGTCAGCTCGTGGTCAGCGAGCTCATCGGGGAATGGCATCTGCCGGGAGGTCGCCCGGGCGAGGTCCCATCCGTGCACCAGCGTCTCGACGGTCCGCACATGCACCACCGCAGGGCCCGGCAGCGTGCCGACAGGAAGGGTGTGGGCGCGTTCCAGGACCCCCGGAGTGCGCAACGCCTCCAGCAGCTCGTCGGAGGAGGTGCGATAGGCCGCCACCGGATCGTTGCCGAGCTGGTCCTCATGGCCACGGCGGCCGAGCTGGTCCAGCGTCGGCAGCGGCTCGCCGCGCAGCACGCGGGTGCACAGGCGGCTGCCGCCGACGAGATGGTTGACCAGCTGGCGGACCGTCCAGTCGGTACACGGCGTCGGCAGGTTCCACTGCTCGTCGGTGACGGCGTCGACCAGCTGCCCCGTGCCGTCGAGGGCGGTGGCCAGCGGGGCGAGGAGTGCGTCGGTCACGGGTCCTCCGGGCGGTCGAGGGGTGGCGAGGACGAAGCGTGCCGGTCCTCCGTTGCCGAGGCCAGGCGCCGGCGTTTGTTCAATCGGCGTCGGCCCACGAATCGACGACTGCGACGTCGAGGGGGAAGTCCACGGGGAAGCCGCCGAAAAGGAGACGGCCCGCTGATTCTGCGGCGCGGCGTACCTCCTCGGCGACGTCCTCGGCCAGGTGCTCGGGTGCGTGGACCACGACCTCGTCGTGGAGGAAGAAGACGAGGTGCGGTCGCTCGCTCACCGTCCCGGTGCCGCCCAGCCGCCACAGCCGGTTGCGGAGATCTGCGAGCCAGCACAGGGTCCACTCGGCGCCGGTGCCCTGGACGACGAAGTTGCGGGTGAACCGTCCCCAGGCGCGGCGGGAACGGTCCCGCTCCTCCTTCGATCCCCCCTCGTCGGGCGGCTCGCCGAGCTCGACCGGACGCTCCGACCAGGCACCCGTGGGCACCGGGGACCCCCGGCCGAGCAGGGTGTGCACCACCTCGCCGCGTTCGCCTGCACGGGCGGCCTCCTCCACCAGCCCGATGGCCCGGGGGTAGCTGCGGGTCAGCCGGGGCATCATGCGCCCGCTCTCGCCCCGGGTGCCGCCGTACATCGCCCCGAGCATGCCGACCTTGGCCTCGGCCCGGGTCGCCACCGCGCCGCCGGCAACCATGCCCTGGTACAGGTCGGATGACCGCGCCGCCTCCGCCATCGCCGCGTCCCCGCTCATGCCGGCGAGGACCCGCGGCTCCAGCTGAGCGACGTCCGCGACGACGAAGCGCCAGCCGTCGTCGGCGACTGCCGCGGGGCGCACCTGCGTGGGGACGGACAGCGCTCCGCCGCCGTTCGACGCCCACCGTCCGGTCACCACTCCACCGGGCAGGAAGTACGACCGGAACCGGCCATCGCGCACCCAGGTGTCCAGCCAGTTCCAACCGTTGGCCTGGAGCAGCCGCGACAGCTTCTTGTACTCCAGCAGCGCCGGGATGCCGGGATGCTCGAGCTGCTCGAGCGTCCCGGAGCGGGTGTCGCTCACCGGCAGCCCCGCGGTCTGCAGCGCACGCAGCAGCTCGCCGGGTGAGTCGGGGTTCAGGCCGGGGGCCTGGAAGGCCGCGCGGACCTCCGCCGACAGCCGCTCGAGCACCGCCGGCCGCCGCCCGGGGATCGGCCGCGGCCCCAGCAACTCGGTCAGCAGGCTCTCGTGCACGTCTGCCCGCCAGGGCAACCCGGCGTGCGTCATCTCGGCGGCCACCAGCGCGCCGGAGGACTCGGCTGCGAGCAGCAGACCGAGACGACCCCGATCGTCCGATCCGGCCACGGCCGCCCGTTGACGTTCGTGCTCGGCGACCGGGTCGAGGCGATCGGCAGGGTCCTCGAGCGGGAAGAGGGCGTGGTCGGTGGCCGTGACGGGCTGCAGCGCATCCCAGCCCGGGGTCTCGTCGTCGACGAGGAAGGACTGGTCGACGAACGGCGACCGCCGAAGGACGGCGTGCGTAAGCCTCAGGTCGGTGCAGCGCTCCACCCGGACGCCGACCTCCAGCAGGCCCGGATACCACCGGGTCGTGTCGTCCCACACCCAGCGGACCGGCTCGACCTCCCGCTCCCGGACGAACCGCGCGAGCTCCTCGACGGGGAGCCGGGTCACCCGGACCGTCGTCCCCTCGTCGGCGCACTCCCGCGCATCCACGGCCGCCTCGCCGCGGCGCACGAGGACGATCCGGTTCACCACCGGAGTGTCGCTGACAGGTCCGACAGGCAGATGGAGGTCAGCCCGAGGGACTCCTCCCGACCCGCGATGGCGACGCGTTGCGGGTGCGGATTACCGTGTCGCCACCTCGGACACCGAGTCGAACCTCCACGGCCTCCACCGCTGGAAGTGGCTTGATCACGTCCTGCAGGAGAAGGTGGATAGAACTGATGGAGAGGAAGCTCGTGGCTGGCATTGACGCCGTACTCGACGAAGCCGGACTGAAGAACGATCACGTCCGGTCCTACGTACAGCACTGGGCGGAGCTCACCGGCGCCGACCGGATCGAGGTGATCAACGCCTCCGACGACGCCCGCCTCCTGCGCGAGGCCGTGGAGGCCGGCGAACTCCTCCCCGCAGGCGAGGGGCGCTACTACTCGCGGAGTCACCCCAATGACACCGCTCGCTCCGAGGAGCGCACCGTCGTCGCCACCAACAACCCCTCCGACAAGGGGATCTACAACAACTGGCGGCCGGCGTCCGAGATGCGACCTCTCCTCGAGGAGCGGATGCGGGGCAAGTCGGCCGGCAAGACCATGTACGTCGTCCCGTACCTGATGGCGCCCCCGGGCTCACCGCTCGAGGCCTTCGCCGCCGGCGTCCAGCTCACCGACACCCGCACCGTCGTCCTGCACATGATCCGCATGGCCCGGGTCGGGGTGAACCACATCAACGACCTCGCCGACCCGGACAGCTTCGTCCGGGCCGTGCACGTCACGGGTGACCTGGACAGCCTCGGACAGGGAACCCCGGACGACCAGCGCTACTTCGTCACGGTCGCCGACGAGCGGACGATCCTGCACTACGGGTCGTCCTACGGCGGCAACGCCCTGCTCGGCAAGATCGCGCACGGCCTGCGGCAGGCCGCCTACGACGGGTGGGTGTCGGGTCAGTTCCTGGCCGAGCAGTTCATGCTCCTCGGGATCACCGACAAGGAGACCGGCCGCACTTACCACATCTGTGGCGGCTTCCCCAGTGCGTCGGGCAAGACGAACCTCGCCATGATGCTGCCCCCCGATGCCCTGGGCGACCGGTACCGGGTGGACTTCTACGGCGACGACATCGCCTGGCTGCGCGTCGACCCGGAGGACGGGCGGATCTACGGCATCAACCCCGAGTTCGGCGTGTTCGGCGTCGCGAAGGACACGAACGAGGTGACCAATCCGACGGCGGTCGACGCGATCGCCGAGGGCACCGGCACCATCTTCACCAACGTCGCCTACAACGAGAACACCCAGGATGTCTGGTGGGAGGGCAAGACGCCCCAACCGCCGGCCGACCCCACCGGCTGGCGCGACTGGACCGGGCAGCTGATCACCGAACGGCCGGCGGACGTCACGGGCGCCTCGTGGGCGCACCCGAACAGCCGGTTCACCACCACCCTCTCCAAGGTTCCCAACATCGCGGCCGACTTCGAGAACCCCAAGGGCGTCCCGATCGACGGCATCATCTTCGGCGGCCGCACCCGCGACCGGGAGCCACTGATCCGGGCCATCACCGACCTCGCGGAGGGCGTGTACGACGGCCTGACGCTCGGGGCCGAGGCCACCTTCGCCGCCGAGGGCACCGAGGGCGTCCTGCGCTACGACCCCATGTCGATGCGGCCGTTCATGGCTTCACCCGAGGCCGCCTACGCCGCTCACTGGCTCAAGATCATCGGCGCGGCCACCAACCAGCCGATCTTCGCCCACGTCAACTGGTTCCAGCGAGACCCCGAGGACGGTCACTTCCTGTGGCCGGGGTACCGCGACAACCTGCGGCCCCTGCTGTGGCTGATGCGCCTCCGGGACGGCGAGGTCACCGGCACGCGGACGCCGGTCGGGATCATCCCCACCAAGGAGGAGCTCGATCTCGACGGCGTCGACATCACCCCTGGCGATCTGGACACGATCCTCACCATCGACACCGCGCGCTGGCGTCAGGAGATGGCCAACCGCGAGGAGCACCTGGCCCAGTTCGACGGCCTGCCCGAGGAGATCTGGGAGGCACACCGCCGCGTGGCGGCCGCGTTCGACGCCCAGAAATCGTGACCGCTCAGGTCGCCGTCCGGGCCTAGCCCGGCCTGGCGGGTCGGCATGATCGCCGACCCGCCGGGCCCCTCGGGACGGAGCATCCGTGACCTCGGCCGCGTCAGCCGGAGAACAGGTTCTTCATCGTGTAGACAACGCTCTCCTCGCCGCTGGGTGCGGCACCGATCTGCGTGAGGATGCCCAGTTCGTCCGAACTTCCCCATCGCTCGACGATCTGACCGCTCTCGAAGCGGCCGATCTGCAGCCCCCTCACCTCGACGCGCTTGCCGGTCGGGGCTATGCCGTTGAACTGCCCCTTGTGCGTGCCGATCAGCGTGTAGGCGAACGCGATCTTGTCATCGGCGACCACGTGCACAGCCGGCTCGAGGTGAGCATCCGGGAAGGCGATGGTGAGGCTTCGGAAGAACGTCCGGTAGCCCTCCCGACCGGGTCCCTGACCCGGCGCCGGATCGTGATCGATCGCGTCGACGGCGAACAGGGTGTTCACGAAGGCGTCGACGTCCCCACTGTTCAACAGCAACACCGCGTTCTCCTGGGTTGCCACGTTCTCTTCGATGCTCATGCTGGGTCGCTACCCAGCTTCCACTTCAGGGGAAACTAGATCGTGCACGACTGAGATGCGTCCGGTCGGATCGCGACCTCGATACCCGCACGCCCGGCTCGGCGCGCCACAGGCGTCAGCCGTTCGGCCACGCGCAGTCAGCCGGCGCGATCCACCGCCAACTCGCCGAGTTCGGACCAGTCGTCCTGGGGAACGGTGAAGTTGACGATCCGGGGTGTCTCGACGAGGTGCGGCGGTAGCTCCTTCTGCGCCGCGCGGAAATGATCGGAGGTGACGTGCGCCGACGCGGCGTCGTCGTCCTTGAATGCCTCCACCAGGACGTACTCGGCCGGTTCGTCGAGGCTGCGGGACCACTCGAACCAGAGACACCCGGGCTCTGCACGCGTCGCGTCGGTGAACGAGCGGCTGATCTCGGGCCACGCGTCGACGTCGGCGGGACGGACGCGGAACTTGGCGGTGATGAAGATCATCGAGCTTCGTCCTTTCAGGCCGGAGTGGCCGAGGGCATGGCGGGGTCGGCACCCCGCGCCTTCAGAGTCTTCTCTACGACGTCGGCCGGCGTCGTCGAGGCGTAGGCCAGCGGCGCCCCGACGACGAGGGAGGCCGGCGTCGCCCAGCCCACTACCCAGGCGGGCAGGAACTTCTCCCCGTCAGGCCCCGGGAGATGATCGGCGGACACGCGACGAAGGAGATCCACATGCCCTCACCCTCGGTGCCGTTGGAGAAGCTCGGCTTCCTGACCATCGGCTCGTTCGACGACGCCGATCCGGGGCGAGGGCATCAGACAACGCTCGACGTCATCGAGCTCGGTGAGCGGCTCGGGTTTGACAGTGCCTGGGTACGGCACCGCCACCTGCAGTACGGCATCTCCTCCCCGATCGCCGTCCTGGCCGCCGCGTCGCAGCGCACCCGGCGCATCGAACTGGGCACCGCCGTCATCCCACTCGGCTGGGAGAACCCGCTGCGACTGGCAGAGGACCTCGCCACGGTCGACGTCCTCTCCGGAGGGCGGCTCAACCCCGGCGTCAGCGTGGGGCCGCCCATGCACTGGGACGACGTCAAGGGCGCCCTGTACCCCGACACCGCGGACGCCGAGGACTTCAGCTACGAACGCGTCGCTCGCCTCCTGCGGTTCGTCGGCGGTGAAGCGGCCGGCACGTTCTCCGGGCGGGAGGGGGTCGTCGAGGAGTGGTCCGACCGGGTGCAGCCCCACTCCCCCGGCCTGCGCGACCGGCTCTGGTACGGCGGTGCCAGCTCGAACTCGGCCAGGTGGGCGGGCGAGAACGGCATGAACTTCCTGACCAGCAGCGTGGTCAGGGCCGAGGAGTCGCTGGACTTCGCCGAGATCCAGCAGTCGCACATCCGCACCTTCCGGGCCGCCCACCCCGCCGGGGACGCGGCCCGCGTCTCCCAGGGCCTGGTGGTCATCCCGACCGACAGCGCCACAGCGGCCCAGCGGGCCAAGTACGCCGCCTATGCCGAGGCACGCACCCCGAGGACGACGAGCCCCCAGGGGCCCGCGCGCCTGCTGTTCGCCCGAGACCTCCTGGGCACCTCGGAGCAGATCGCCGAGCAGTTGTACGCGCACGCCGGGTTCCAGGAGGTCACCGAGGTCGCCTTCGCCCTGCCCTTCAGCTTCGAGGACGAGGACTACCAGCAGATGCTCACCGACATCGCGACCCGCCTGGGTCCGGCGCTGGGCTGGCAGCCCGGGCGACCGACCTGTGGCAGCCCCACCGCCGCGGCCAGCGCGCCGACCGCGAGGAAGTAGCCGCGCTCGACCCACGTGACGGTGACCGGCGCCTGCCCACTCCGGTCTCGTCGGGCGACGTGGAGCGTGCGTCGGGCGTGGCCTTCCTGGTGCTCATCGCCGGCGGCCTCCCGTCGGACGGGGGGCGGCCTCACGGCCGCGGATCGGAACCGGGCGGGCAGGGTCCCCGTCTCGCCGCGATCGCCGCCATCCTGACAGGCATCCGACGTCGCTGGACGGATGAGCCCCTGACGCCTGCCGGCACATCGACCAGCGCATGCGTGCGACGAGCCGCTGACGGTGATGAGACGTGCGCCAACGGCCGTGGCGCCCTCAGCCGGAGGCACCCGTGGGCTCAAGCGCCGGACACTCGCGGGGCGACCTGGGTGCCCAGCAGTTCGATGCCGCGCAGGAGGTCGGCGTGGGCCAGACGGGGGTTGGTCATCTGCAGCGAGACCCGGTCCACCCCACCCAACTGCTCGGACACCCGGACGAGCTTGGTGGCCACGGTGTCTGGATCGCCCATGAAGAAGGCGCCGTCCGGGCCGCTGGTGGCGTCGAACTGCGCCCGCGTCGGCGGGGCGAAGCCACGCTCACGCGAGACCTTCTGGAACATCTCGTGCCACCCCGGATAGATCGTGTCGGCGGCGGCCTGGGTGCTCTCCGCGACGAAACCGAACACGTGCAGCCCCACTTGCAGCTTCTCGGGGGTATGTCCGGCCTGCGCACCGGCCCGGCGATAGAGGTCGATGAGCGGTCCGAACTGGCGAGGCTCCCCGCCGATGATCGCCACCATGAGCGGCAGTCCGAGCAGCCCGGCCCGGACGAAGGACTCCGGCGTCCCCCCGACACCGACCCAGATCGGCAACGGGTCCTGGAGCGGCCGCGGGTAGACGCCCTGCCCGGTCAGCTCTGGCCGGTGCCGGCCGGACCAGGTGACGTGCTCGGAGTCCCGGATGCGCAGTAGCAGGTCGAGCTTCTCCTCGAACAGCGAGTCGTAGTCGGCGAGGCTCAGACCGAACAGCGGGAAAGCCTCGGTGAACGAGCCCCGACCGACCACCAGGTCGACGCGCCCCTTGGAGATCAGGTCGAGCGTGGCGAACTGCTGGAACACCCGGACGGGATCGGCGGCGCTGAGCACCGCCACGGCGCTGCCGAGGCGGATCCGGGACGTGCGCGCGGCCGCGGCCCCCAGAATGACCGGTGGCGCCGAGTCGTAGTACTCGCTGCGGTGGTGCTCGCCGATGCCAAAGGAGTAGAGGCCCACCTCGTCGGCGAGCGCGATCTCCTCGAGCAGATGCTCCATCCGTTCCGCAGGCCCGATGACCTGCTCGGTCGAAGGATCGGTCACCGTCGAGACGAAACTGTCGACGCCGAGGTGCATGGCCATCCTCCTGGTGGGGGTCGAAGAAGACGCCGACGGCGCGTCTCGGGATGTTCAAGGCTCAACGACCAGTCAAGCAGGTCCTGTCCGCGCGTAACCCGCCCGATCAGCGGTCCGGCTCGTCCGCGAAGTACTCATGGACCAGTTGAATGGCGGTGGCCCCACCAGGAACGTGGGTACGCCCGAAGCGGGTATGGCCGGACCATGACGGAGGACAGGCGCGTCTTTCATCCCGGGCAGATCGTCCCCACGAGCGGGATCTACCGCTGCACCGGCGGGGACGACGGCCATGTCTTCGAGTCCACCGACGTCAGGGGTCACCGCTTCCCTCCCCTGCCGGCCGGGTGCCGAGGTGAAGGCTGGGTCCTCGACCGTGCGGCGGCACACCGCTGAGTCACCGGGGCACGGGCGCCTGCGGCGCGCGCTGCCACCATGGCGCGGTGCTGCTCGCCGACGTCGTCGCCGCCTCGACCGCGGTCGCAGGTACCCGGTCTCGCACGGCCAAGGCCGGGCTGATCGCGGAGCTGCTGCGCCGTGCGGGCGCGGAGGAGGTCGAGCCGGTCACCGCCTGGCTGGCCGGCGAAGCGCGACAGGGCCGGCTCGGCGTCGGCTGGCGCACCCTGTCTCGGATGGTGCGTGACCACGCCCCGGCGCCCTCGGTGACCGTCGCCGCCGTCGACCGGACGCTCACCGAGCTCGCCGACACCAGCGGTGCCGGCTCCGCAGCTCGGCGTGACGCGCTCCTCACCAGCCTGCTGTCCGCCGCGACAGAGGACGAACAGTGGTTCCTCGTCCGCCTGCTCACCGGCGAGCTCCGCCAGGGCGCCCTCGAGGGCGTGGTGCTCGACGCCGTCGCCACGGCGGCGGGCGTCCCCACCGCCGCCGTCCGGCGGGCCTTCATGCTCTCCGGCCGGCTCCCGGAGACGGCCGGGCTCGCCCTGGCCGGCGGGGCCGAGGCGCTCGCGGCCGTGCGCCTGGAGGTCGGCCGGCCGGTGCGGCCCATGCTCGCCAGTCCCGGCTCCTCGCTGGACGCCGCGCTCGCCGCACTCGGCACCGACGTGACCGTGGAGTTCAAGCTCGACGGTGCCCGCATCCAGGTCCACCGGGACGGGGACGAGGTCCGGGTGTGGACGCGCACGCTGCGCGAGGTGACCGACGGCGTGCCCGAGCTCGTCGAGCGGGTCCGGGCGCTGCCCTGCGACTCCGCCGTCCTCGACGGGGAGACCCTCGCCCTGGACGACGACGGCCGGCCGCGCGCGTTCCAGGACACGATGAGCCGCTTCGGCAGCCAGCTCCCGGACGGCGGGGCCCCCGACGAGGGTGTGCTCCTCAGCCCGTTCTTCTTCGACCTGCTCCACCTCGACGGCCGCGACCTGCTCGACGAGCCGCTGCACGTCCGCCTCGACGTGCTCGCGCAGTTGCTGGCCGACGACGAGCACGCCGCGCTCCGGATGCCCGGCGTCCGCGGTCCCAGCCCCGAACAGGCGGCCGGGGTACTGGACGGCGCGCTCGACGCCGGTCACGAGGGCGTGGTGGTCAAGGCCCTCGACGCGGCCTACGCGGCGGGTCGGCGCGGGAAGGCGTGGCAGAAGGTCAAGCCCCTGCACACCCTCGACCTCGTCGTGATCGGCGCGGAATGGGGCTATGGCCGCCGGTCGGGCAAGCTGTCGAACATCCACCTGGGGGCCCGCGATCCCGACGGCGGCGAACCGGTCATGGTGGGCAAGACCTTCAAGGGGATGACCGACCAGTTGCTGGACTGGCAGACGCGGACCTTCCCCGAGCACGCCCGCGACCAGGCCGACTGGGGCGTGTACCTCCGGCCGGAACTCGTCGTCGAGATCGCGCTCGACGGGGCGCAGCGCAGCACCCGGTACCCCGGCGGCGTCGCACTCCGGTTCGCCCGCGTGCTGCGCTACCGGCCGGACAAGACGCCCGCCGAGGCCGACACCATCGAGGCCGTGCGCGCCCTGCTCGCGGGAGCGTGACCCCACGGCCGACGGCCTCCCGAACCGGCCGGCACCGTGCTTCGCTGCTCCCACGGCGGTCGCATCTCGCACCGCCGGGGAGGGAGTCCCGATGCCCGTCCAGCTGAACCACACGATCGTCGCCGCGCGGGACAAGCGGGAGGCGGCGAGCTTCCTGGCCGACCTGCTCGGCCTGACGGCACCCACCACCTTCGGGCCGTTCTCGGTGGTGCAGCTCGCCAACGACGTCTCCCTCGACTTCATCGACGACGCCGAGGCCCACCCGCGGCACTATGCGTTCCTGGTGGCCGAGGATGAGTTCGACGAGATCTTCGCGCGGATCCGCGCGCGGGGGCTGGATTTCTGGGCCGACCCGTTCCAGCAGCACCCTGGGGAGATCAACACCCACGACGGCGGCCGGGGGATGTACTGGCTGGACCCGAACGGGCACGTGCTGGAGATCATCACCCGGCCGTACGGCGGGTAGGGGGCCTCCCATGCGCAGCGATCAGCTCCCTCGCGTGGACGAGCACACGACCGAGACCGGGGCCTCGACGATCCCGGGCTTTCGGGTGACTGCCGCGGACCCCGGCGTCGAGCTGGGACTGCAGGGCCGGCACCGCTTCTCGTCCCACGCCCTGATCCGTGCAGCTGCGATCCGAGCCGACGACGGCGCACGCCTGAGGCCCGGAGTCGTAGATCAGCCGAGGCCGAGCACCGTCATGGCCTGCTCCGCCATCTGCTGTTCGCCCAGCGCGTTCGGGTGGACGATCACCGGGTTCGTACCCTGCAGCACCGGCTCGATCCAGCGGAGGCCCAGCGGC
>JAOPUS010000025.1 GCA_025963345.1 Blastococcus sp.
CCGGCGGTGGCGGGTCGGCCACGCGGCGGACGGGCTCCGTAGACACCGCGGGCCCGTCCGCTGGTGCGGACGGGCCCGGAGGTGCGCTGCTCACGTGCTCAGTGTGCGGGATCGGCGTCAGCCACCCGCAGGATCCACCGGTCCGCCCCGCGGGACGCCGTTGGCCGGTGCGCCGTTGGCCGGTGCGCCGTTGGCCGGGTTGCCGTTCCCGGGCGGATTGCCACCGCCGCCCGGGTTGCCGCCCCCACCGGGGTCGACCGGGTTGGAGGGGACCACCGGCTCCGTGGTGGGAGTGGCCGAGGTCGTGGTCGCCGGAGCAGACGTGGTCGGCGGCGCCTCGGTGGTCCGCGGCGCCTCGGTGGTCGGCTCGGGCACGCCCTCGCCCGTGTCGCCCTGGATCAGCGCCTTGTCGGGCAGGTTCTCCTTCGGCGTCCCGTTGAGGACGGCGTTCATGAACCGCTGCCAGATCGCCCCCGGCAGACCGGACCCGTAGATGATCCCGCCGGCGGAGTTGATGATCGGCTCGCGGACCTGCGTACCCATCCACACCGCCGTCGAGATCGACGGGGTGTACCCGACCATCCAGGCGTCGGAGTTGTTGACCCGGTCCAGGCCCTGGGTGCCGGTCTTGCTGGCCACCTCACGGCCGCCCTCCAGCGAACGCTTGGAATACCCGGCGACGCCCCTGAGGGCGAAGCTGACGTCGTTGGCGACGTCGGCAGGGACCACCTGTTCGCCCTCGTCGGCCGGCGGCCCCAGCAACTGGGTCCCCGCCGAGTCGGTCACCTGCGCGACGAAGAACGGGTTCCGGTGGACACCGCCGCTGGCGAACGTGGCGAATCCGACCGCCTGGTCGATCGGGCGCATCTCGTACTCGCCGATGCCGATCGAGGATCCGGTGTTGCCGCTGTTCGGGGCGGCCAGGGTCGTCTTGCCCGCCAGGTTGCCCTGCTCCCAGACGTCGGGCAGGCCGGTGGCCTTGCGGGCCAGCACCGCGACGTTCTCGGGGCCCACCTCGTAGGCCAGCCCGTAGAACGTCGTGTTCAGCGACCGCGTGATCGCCTCGGTCAGGGTGCACGACGGGCAGGAGGCCCCGCCGGAGTTCACGACCTCGGCGTCGCGGTCGGGGAAGGTCTGCGGCGAGCTGCCGTCGCGACGGGACTGGACGCCGATGCCCTGCTCGAGGGCGGCGGCCAGCACGTACGGCTTCATCGAGGAGCCGGGCTGCCGCTGCGCCTGGGCGAAGTCGAAGTCCGTGCCCGTCGCCCCGCCGTAGTACGCGACGACGGCGCCGGTCCTCGGGTCGACCGACACCAGCGCTTGGCGCAGGCTCTCGTCCTCGCCCTGCATCACCTCGTTCACGCTGGCGACCGCGGCGTCCTGGTAGGCCTTGTTCACCGTGGTCGTGATCCGCAGGCCACCGGCGTCGATCTGCTGCTCGGTGTAGCCGTGCTCACGCATGAGCTCGTTCTTCACCTGGGTGACGATCAGACCCTCCGGCCCCTGGGGCAGGCCCAGGGAGGAGCCGGTCTTCGGCAGCACGGGCGGGTAGACCGAGGCGGCTCGCTCGTCCGAGGTCAGCCAGCCCTCCTCCACCATCGCGTCGAGCACCCGGCCCCAGCGGTCCGTGGCGTCCTCGGGGCTGACCTCGGGGTCGTACCGCGACGGGCTGCGGACCAGGACGGCCAGTACTGCGCCCTGCTGGGCGGTGAGCTGCGCGGCCGGGACACCGAAGTACGTGTTGGCCGCGGACTCGATCCCGTAGGCCCCTCGGCCGTAGTAGATGGTGTTGAGGTAGTTCTCGAGGATCTGGTCCTTCGAGTAGTTGTTGTCCAGCTTGATGGCCAGGAACAGCTCCTGGAACTTGCGCGTGAAGGTCTGCTCGGAGTTCTGCAGGATCGCGTTCTTCACGTACTGCTGGGTGATCGTCGAGCCGCCCTGCGTGGAGCCGCCGCTCAGGTTGTTGTACGCCGCCCGGACGATGCCGGTGAAGGAGATGCCCGGGTCGGTGTAGAAGCTCCGGTTCTCCGCGGCCAGCACGGCATTGCGGGCGGGCTCGGAGATCTGGGCCAGAGGCACGTTGGTGCGGTTCTCGTCGCCGAGGCGCGCCATCTCGGTGGTGCCGTCGGAGTAGTAGACACGGGTCGTCTGCGCGCTGGTGATCGAGTCCGGGCTGGGGACGTCGGTGCTCGCGTAGACCACGCCGACGAAGACGCCGAGGAGCACCAGCAGGCCGGCGATGATGCCGGCGGCCAACTTCAGCAGGCGTCTGCGGCGCTGCTTCTTGGAGCGGGGCCCCTTGCCCTTCGGCGTGACCGAGCCCTTCGTCGGGCCCTTACCCGAACCACGGCCCGATCCTCCGGACCCTGCGCTGCGGCTGGTGGCACCGCGGGGCGGGGCGGGGCGGCCGGACCGGGAGGCCGTCGTCCGGGCCCGGCCATTGCCGGGCGGACGGCCCGCGCCGTCACGGCCACCTCCACCGCCACCTCCACCGGTGGGACGTGAACGCGACGGCGACGGACGGCGGACCGAACCGGCGCGCGGCGCGACGGGTGAGGTCTCGTCGTGGGATGGCACGAGGGAACCCCTCTCTGACTTCTCAGTTCGGCGACGGGGACGAGCCCCTGTCGCAGCGTGGCGTCTTCAGCTGTGGGAGCGGGGGAGGACCCGCGGCTCGGCGGCGCAGACGCTCCGCCGCGCCGCGGCGGAGCCGCACCTCGCCGATGTCTATTCCGTGGCCACCTGGCGCCGGTTCCGGCGGGGCTGGCGCCCCGGAACCGGTTCGGCACCCAGGACGTAGGAGCCGTCGAGGTGGTTCCAGCCGCAGCGGCGGCACACCTCCACCTCATAGACGGTGAACTCCTCCTGCATGGCGTCCATCCGGGTCAGCTCTGCCTCGGTCTTCGCCTGGCCGGACGTCGGACCGAGGTGGTCGCCGTACACGTAGTTCACCCTGGTCAGGCGCTCCTTGCGGCAGACCGGGCAGGCGACATCGGTCGCCTCACCGTGGTACTTGGCCGCCCGGGTGAGGTAGGGACTGGCGTCACAGACCTCGAACAATCCGGCGCGGCCCGCGTACACGTCGGCGAGGACGGCTCGCCGCTGCAGCGAGTAGTCCACGACGGATCGACGTCCGGGCACGGCGGCCAATGTACGCACCGGCACGCTCCAGCGACCTGTTCCCCGCGTCGGACGCCTGTCGCCACACCCATGGCCCGGAACGCTCCGCCTGCCCCCGCGGAGGTACCTCCGAGTCGGCACCGATGTATCGTCTCGATACATCGGAGAACACCGGTTGAGGAAGGCGCGATGCTCGAGTTCGCCATTCTCGGCCTGTTGCACCAGTCGCCGATGCACGGCTACGAGCTGCGCAAGCAGCTCTCGCAGGTCCTCGGCGGGCTGCGCAGCATCTCCTACGGGTCGCTCTACCCCGCCCTCAAGCGGATGCGCGCGGCCGGGCTCATCTCCACCGACGAGCCGGAGCCGCACGCCCTGCTGCCGGCCGACGCACCACCGCTCACCGGTCGGCGCGGCAAGGTGGTCTACACGATCACCGCGGAGGGCAAGGAGCGCTTCCACGAGCTGGTCAGCCAGACCGGACCGGAGGCCTACGACGACGGCGGGCTCTTCGGCGTCCGCCTGGCCTTCTTCGGTCACACGGCCTCCGACGTGCGGCTCCGGATCCTCGAGGGCCGCCGTCGCACCGTCGAGCGGCAGCGGGAGGGCCTGCGGTGCTCGCTGGCCCGCACCCGCGAGCGGCTCGACCGCTACACCCTCGAGCTCCAGCGCCACGGCCTGGAGTCGGTGGACCGGGAGGTCCGCTGGCTCTCGGAGCTGATCGACACCGAACGCCGCGAAGCGGGCGAGCCACCGCCCACCACCACCTGAGCAGTGCGACGGGGTCTCCGGCCCCGGCCGCAGTCAGCACCGGACCGCATGCGGTTCGCGAACACGGGACCACCGCGTCCAGGAAGAAGGAGAGTCATGGGATCAGTCAAGGTCGCCATCGTCGGCGTCGGGAACTGCGCCGCCTCGCTCGTGCAGGGCGTGCACTACTACCGGGATGCCGACGAGACCGCGTCGGTCCCGGGGCTGATGCACGTCCGCTTCGGCGAGTACCACGTCTCCGACATCGAGTTCGTCGCCGCATTCGACGTCGATGCGAAGAAGGTCGGGCGTGACCTCTCCGAGGCCATCGTCGCCAGCGAGAACAACACGATCAAGATCTGCGACGTCCCGCCGCTCGGCGTCACCGTCCAGCGGGGCACCACCCTCGACGGGCTCGGCAAGTACTACCGCGAGACGATCGAGGAGTCCGACGAGCAGCCGGTCGACATGGTCGCCGCTCTGCGCGAGTCCGGTGCCGATGTCCTGGTCTGCTACCTGCCGGTGGGCTCGCAGCACGCCGCGGAGTTGTACGCCCAGGCCGCGATCGACGCCGGTGTGGCCTTCGTCAACGCCCTTCCGGTCTTCATCGCCGGCACCAAGGCGTGGGCGGACAAGTTCACCGCCGCGGGTGTGCCGATCATCGGTGACGACATCAAGAGCCAGGTCGGCGCGACGATCACCCACCGCGTCCTCGCCAAGCTCTTCGAGGACCGCGGTGTCCAGCTCGACCGCACGATGCAGCTCAACGTCGGCGGCAACATGGACTTCAAGAACATGCTCGAGCGTGAGCGCCTGGAGTCGAAGAAGATCTCCAAGACCCAGTCGGTCACCAGCCAGATCGACCGTGACATGGGCCAGGGCAACGTGCACATCGGTCCGTCGGACCATGTGCCGTGGCTGTCGGACCGCAAGTGGGCCTACGTCCGCCTCGAGGGCCGCGCGTTCGGCGACGTCCCGTTGAGCCTGGAGTACAAGCTCGAGGTCTGGGACTCCCCGAACTCGGCCGGCATCATCATCGACGCCGTCCGTGCCGCGAAGATCGCCAAGGACCGCGGGATCGGGGGCCCGATCCTGTCGGCGTCCTCGTACTTCATGAAGAGCCCGCCGGTGCAGCACCGCGACAGCGAGGCCCGCGACCTGGTCGAGGCCTTCATCC